>NZ_FLYE01000048.1 GCF_900093605.1 Candidatus Terasakiella magnetica | reverse complement strand
TGGGTGAAGGCAACATATTGTTCTTATATCCATATAATTTAAATCTGCGGTGCTTTAATAATGAAACGGAAATTCTCATCTGAAGAAAAAGAAACATGCTGGCAGTTATGGCGACAAGGATTGGGATTTAGCGATATTGGCCGCGTTCTGAATGCAAAACCGGGTTCAATATTTACGATACTTCGAGCTTCTGGAGGCTACCAACCTTTCAAGGCACAACGAAGTCAAAGACATCTTTCGTTAAGTGAACGAGAACATATCTCTATTGGTTTAGCTTTGGAAAAATCTATTCGTAAAATAGCAACTGAACTTTCAAGGTCACCATCAACAATTTGCCGTGAGATTAATAGAAACGGTGGTATTCGAAAATATCGGGCAAGTACAGCTGATGCCTCAGCATGGAAAAATGCCAAAAGACCAAAAATGTTCAAGCTTGATAGCTTTCCTTTTCTCAAAGAAATCATCATTGAAAAACTTGAACTAAAATGGTCTCCAGACCAGATATCTGGATGGCTACGGATAAATTATCCTAGAAATCCTGAAATGTGGATATCGCACGAAACGATTTATAAAAGTCTGTATATACGCTCCCGGAAATTACTTGATAGTGCTTTGATGAACAACCTTAGAGCTGGGCATAAAATGCGACAAAGCATGCGTCATTNATTCGTAAAATAGCAACTGAACTTTCAAGGTCACCATCAACAATTTGCCGTGAGATTAATAGAAACGGTGGTATTCGAAAATATCGGGCAAGTACAGCTGATGCCTCAGCATGGAAAAATGCCAAAAGACCAAAAATGTTCAAGCTTGATAGCTTTCCTTTTCTCAAAGAAATCATCATTGAAAAACTTGAACTAAAATGGTCTCCAGACCAGATATCTGGATGGCTACGGATAAATTATCCTAGAAATCCTGAAATGTGGATATCGCACGAAACGATTTATAAAAGTCTGTATATACGCTCCCGGAAATTACTTGATAGTGCTTTGATGAACAACCTTAGAGCTGGGCATAAAATGCGACAAAGCATGCGTCATTCCAGAAAGGGAGACCGAGGGACTATTCGTATTGTGAATGGCGCTTCCATCCATCAAAGGCCTGCAGAAATTGAAGAACGAACTTTCACAGGTCATTGGGAAGGCGATCTCATCACCGGATCAGGAAACACCCATTTAGCCACTTTGGTTGACAGAAAATCACGCTATACAATTATCCTTAAACTTGCTGGTAAAGATGCACACTCCGTGAACGCAGCTCTCATTGCGGAATTTAATCGTATGCCCCTGACTTTGAGAAAAAGTTTAACTTGGGATCGAGGAATGGAACTGGCTAAGCATGAAGATTTTACAGAAAAAACAGGCGTTCCAGTTTACTTTTGCGATCCTCAAAGCCCATGGCAAAGGGGCACTAACGAGAATACCAATAGGTTGCTTCGTCAATATTTCCCAAAAAAGACATGCCTTAAGAAACATACTCAAGAAGAATTAAATGCTGTGGCTCTTCAGCTTAATAATAGGCCAAGAAAAACACTTGGCTATAAAACGCCTGAAAAGGTGATGTTGCATTGACAGGNACGTAAACTTTTGGACGTTACCCCAAGTCGTTTAGCAACATCATTGATACCATAACCTCGGTCTGTGACTTGCTTAACTGCTTCAATCTTAAATTCTTCTGTATAGCGTTTGCCTCTCATAATTAGCACCTCATGTTTAGTGTCATTTATAACACTATCAGGTGTCTACAATACTAGGGGCTTGCCAGTGCGCACTATCATGTCAACTAAGGAGATACAACCATGACAAATACAATCGAAACACACCCTTCAGTAAAAGCAGAAATTATCAAGGGTAAAGAAATCATTGCAGGCCAAGAAGAGTACGTCAAAATCTGCGCTTCAGCTCTTTATGGCGGTGAACCATGTGATACGCTGCATCAAGCTTTTTCAGAGATCGGTCTAGACCCTACTGAATACCATAAAGACACGCTTGTTGCGACGGTTCAATGTATGTACCGAGAACTGAGAAAGGCTTGGCTTGACATTGAAGTGTTTGAAATCAAAGAAGCAAGAGCAGTATTAGAAGCCAAAGAAGGCCTAAAGACTGCTATTAAGAACACGTTTGAAGCAGAGCTTCGTCACTTAGGTGAACAAGCTCTAGAAGCAGAATAACCAAACAAAAACAATTTCCTTAGGCAGTCCTCATGTGGGCTGGGTTGATGAACAGGGAGTGGGCCTCAGGTCTTCTCCCTGTTTCTGTATCTGCCCCTCAGGTCTGCCTATTTATTCCAAAACGTATGTCATAAGGAGCCCCCATGACTGACCAAGAAACACCACGTAAACAAGTTAAGCGTGACAAATACAATCAAGTCCGAGCAGCTACCTTAAGCCCTGCTCATGACAAACTCTATTCCAGTATTCAATCCCTATACGTTGAGAAGTTTAACCTGAATGATGTGTCTTTCTCTATCATGGCTCGTCGTGGCCTAGAGCTTCTTCATGACCATCTTCAGGCAACCACAAACCCAGCCATTGAGCGCGGCCTTGTTACCAACACGAAGTCAGGTGAAGTTAACAGTCAGGCTAACCCATGACAGACATTCACACCCAAGACTTCTCAACACGACAGCCTCAAACAGAAGAGCAACGTCTCACTATCAAGAGCCAGTTGAACATGACGACAACCTAGCTGTTGTCGCTAAGCCTTCTAAGGTGTCCCAGTGAAGGACGAATGCCAATGAATAATAAAACCACGTCCACACGAGGTAAGCTCTTGAAGCTGCCTAAAGACACACCTGTTCCATTCCCCATGAAAGCTATCAGGGCTAAATGTCTGGACTGTTGCTGTCATCAAGAAGCTGAGGTGCGATACTGTCCAAGCACAGATTGTTCGCTTTGGCTGTTCCGCTTTGGGTTTAACCCTAAGAACAGCAAGAGAGGGACTGAGGTGTTGTCTCTTGAATAGGATTCTGACAGCCCTTAGACATTAGTTTTAAGGGTTCCCTACCATCTAAGTAGACAGATTCCCGACATGTGTGGTATAGCTGTATGGTAAAACTGTATGGTAGTTTATTTTTTCAGATGCAAAGAAATAGCTTTAAGTCTTTGTTTTAAAAGTAAAAACCCCCAAGGTGTGAACCTCAGGGGATTTAATGGCGGACAGAGAGGGATTCGAACCCTCGGTACGGGTTAACGCACACACGCTTTCCAAGCGTGCGCCTTAAGCCACTCGGCCATCTGTCCATAGTATATAAACTTTGCAAAAGCAAAGGCGTCTGGAACGAGGGCGCAAACTAGCGAAGTCCTTGGGGGCCTGCAACTGTTTTTTTGTCTTTTGCTTTCTTTTTTCAACTTGCTCCACCTCAAGACTCGAAGGGGAGATTTTGTTATAATATGAGCTGAAACAGAATATCCTGTGTAACTCTTGGCAGGGAGAAAGACGATGACCATTGACGTACAAGGTGTCATCCAGGCTCTGAGCAGGGCCGTAGAGGTTTCACCAACGGATAATGAGGAAAATCTTTATCCGGTTATCACCATTTCGCGCGATTTTGGAACGGGCGGCGAAGAAATTTCCAAAATGCTGGCTGAACGGCTTGGCTTGGAGATTTTTGATGAGACAATCATCGATGCCATTGCCCAACGTTCTGAAGTTAATAAAAACGTTCTGAAAAACCTACATGAAAAAGTCAGCTCTGCCAGCGATGCGTGGTTGTATGCCATGGTCACCGGCAAGAATGTCTCTCGTGATGAATATGTAAATGCATTGATTACGGTTATTCGCTGCATTTATCACAAAGGCGGGATTGTCATCGGGCGTGGCGGCCATGTGGTCTTGCAAGGGCGTGATGTCTTGCGCGTCAGACTAACGGGTTCACGCGAGGCCTGTGCAAAACGGGTTGCGCACCGCGAACGTTTAAGTCTGTCAGAAGCCAAACGCAAATGTGCAGATACAAATAAAGCGCGGGCGGCTTTTGTGTGGAATATGTTCAACTCTCGTTTAAATGATCCAACCAATTTTGATATGACCATCAATACGGACCATTTTGGACATTATGAGCAAGTTGTGGAAATTCTACTGCGCAGCATGGAAATGATGGGCTACAATAGACGGCGCACAGGCACGACAAATAGGTAAGGCCTTTTGCGACAAAGAAAACGGCTGTGAGCTGTTCATGCCTCTTTACTTTCTGAAGTAGGCGTGGCAAAGCTCACATTCGTTTTTGAAAAAGTCTAAAGGTCTTCCTAAGTGATGATGTACTTATATATTGCGATCGGGTTTTTCCTGCTTTTGGGTGGGGCGGAATTTCTGGTCAAAGGGTCTGTTGGCTTGGCGCGACGTATCGGTGTATCGCCTTTGGTGATCGGGATGACGGTTGTGGCGCTGGGGACATCGGCACCGGAGTTCGTCGTCAGTCTGGATGCGGCGCTAGAAAATGCCGCCGGGATCGCAACTGGTAATATCATCGGCTCAAACATTGCCAATATTTTATTGATCCTTGGCGTGACCGCCTTGATCAAACCGATCAAGGGCGACCCCAGTGCGATTATGCGCGATGGCATCATCCTATTAAGCTGTAGTGCCGTCTTTACATTCCTGTGTGCTCAAGGTGTCTTGGGGATGAATGCGGGGATGGTGCTCTTTGGCCTGTTTATTGCCTTTTTGGGATATTCTTATTGGCGTGAACGCCATGGTGATGACCCGGAAGCGGCTGAACTCCACCAACATGAAGCCGATGAAATCGAAAGCCCGGAAAATGTCTGGGTGATGGTTTTGATGACCCTTGGCGGCATTGGCGCGGTTGTGCTGGGGGCAGAGCTGTTGGTTGATGGCGGCACGGAAGTCGCGCGTCAATATGGCGTGTCTGAAGAAGTCATTGGCCTCACCATGATCGCCATTGGCACAAGCCTGCCGGAACTGGCTGCAAGTGGTATGGCGGCTATTCGCGGGCATACAGATGTGGCCCTGGGCAATGTGATTGGCTCTAACCTGTTTAATATCTTAGGGGTCCTAGGCGCGGTTGCCATGATCCAGGAACTTCCTGTTGCCCAGCAGTTGTTGGACTTTGATCTCTGGGTCATGATGGGGGCAACCATTTTGCTCATTCCATTCATGGTGACACGTTGGGAGCTTTCGCGCAAAGAAGGACTGTTTTTTGCCGCAAGTTATGTGACCTATATCGCTGTACAGGCCTATGGTGTGGAGCGTGTGCTGGAAATGGTTTCATTATAAGGAAACTTAAATGAAAGTCGCTTTGATCACGGGCGCAGCCCATCGTATCGGCGCCCATATTGCGAAAGAAATGGCCGCCCAAGGCTGGGCTGTGGCGATCCATTATCATGGCTCAAGCGATCATGCCCAAGAGGTGTGTGATGAGATTATCGCCTGTGGGGGCAAGGCTGTCCTTTTTGCCACTGACTTTGCCTGTGAAGAAGAAACGCAAAGTCTTATTGGGCAGGTTATCGCCAAGATGGGGCGTTTGGATTGTTTGATCAACAATGCCTCCACCTTTAAAAATGACACGGCCCTAAATGCCACGCGCGAAAGCTGGGACTTTCATATGGAAGTCAATTTACGCGCGCCCTTTGTGCTCTCTCAGACCTTTGTGAAAGAGCGAGAATTTGGCGCTGCTGGCAATATCATTAATATTATTGATCAGCGGGTGTGGAACCTAAGTCCGCATTTTGCCAGCTATACAATTTCCAAGGCGGGCCTGTGGGCTATGACCCAGACTTTATCCCAAGCCTTTGCGCCACATGTGCGGGTTAATGCCATTGGGCCGGGGCCAACGCTGCCCAGTGTGCGCCAGTCTGAAGCGGACTTTCAGGCGCAATTTGAGGCTGTACCCTTAAAAAAGCCGACTGATTTACTGGATATTTCCAACACTGTGTTGTATATCCTAGGCGCACATTCAATGACAGGGCAAATGATTGCCCTTGATGGTGGGGAGCATCTGGGCTGGGCCCAAGGTGATAATCACACCCCACCCAACGAGTAGGTAGATGCCGATATGACTGCGTTTAATGCCGATAATGTTCAACCCCTTCGCATTGCCGATGCCAAGCAATCCCTGCGTCACGTTTTTATCCGTGATCTGGTTTTGATGTGTTCCATCGGTGTTTATGAACATGAACATGATGCCCCGCAGCGCATTCGCGTTAATCTCGACCTTACCGTCTGTGAAAGCCACCATAATGATAATATCGATCATGTGGTCTGTTATGAGCAGGTTTCAAACAAGGTGCGCGATATTGTGGCTGGTGATCATACAAATCTGTGTGAAACACTGGCTGAGAAAATTGCAGCCTCCTGCCTAGAAGATATCCGTGTGAAATGTGCGCGCATTCGTGTGGAGAAACTCGATGTGTTTGAAGATATCGCCAGCGTGGGTGTCGAGATCGAGCGTTTCAACGCAGAGGCGTAAGTAACTGTTAAATTTACCTTGTTTTAACCTGTTTGGTTGAGAGCTTCTGGGAATCGTATTTTTGCGAATCCTAGGGAATCTGTCAGGGAGTCCCCTGCAAAGTTTTACACACACTGTAAAGAGAAAAATTTCATTTAAATTTTGTGATTTGAAATTGGTCATTCCACTCTTAAGAAAGATTCTGAAGAAAATTTCTTTTTAAAAACAATGACTTATTTAAGTGGTTAAAAAATAGGCAATCCGAGGGAAATGGCAGTTTTGCTGGTATAATCCCTCATCTCCAAGAACTACTCACAAACTTATCCACAGGGTTCGTGGATTAAAAAAATGAATCGCAGAAGACCTCGGATTCTCATTGAAAAGGCGATTGATCTGGTGTTGAGTCAATGCGTAGAGAAAAAAATATTAGAAATTTTTTAGGTAAGAAATGATGGGTGAGACAAAAGAGAAATGGGTCTTTGCGTATGGCTCGTTAATGTGGCACCCGGGTTTTGAGTATTTAGAGGTCTCTCAGGCTAGATTATCTGGTTACCATCGTGATCTTTGTATCTTGTCTTATGTCTTTCGCGGCACACGCGCGCTGCCCGGCCTTGTTATGGGGCTTAACCCGACGGGCCAATGTATTGGGCGGGCTTTTTTAGTGGCTGAAGAAAACTGGGCAGAAACCCATGCTTATCTTGATGAGCGTGAAATGATCAATCAGGTCTATGAGCCTTCATGGGTGGAGATCGAGTTGGAAGATGGGAGACAGGTAGAGGCTTATACCTTTATTGCCGTTCAGGGCCATGACCAGCATGTGGGGCATTTCAGCTTAGACGAAAAGGTTGATCATGTCCTTCAAGGGGTAGGCCAAGGCGGGAGTGCGTTAGAATATGTGCAAAATACTTGTCGCCATTTACAGGAAATCGGTATCACGGATTCCACCTTGGAGGCGATTTTACAGGCTGCGGTGGCAAAAAAAGGGTCGAAATAGCGAAAAAAGCGAGGTTTCTCGGCTTTTCGAATTGACAGAGACCCTATCCATATTGATACTCGTCGGCTTTCCCAAATGGGAAAAAAGCAATATTGTTGAACTGTGGTAGAAGGAAAATAAAGTATGACTGACGCTGTCATGAAAACCTATGCCCCGGCTGATGTCGTTTTCGATAAAGGCGAGGGGGTATACCTGATCGCTGAGGACGGAAAACGATTTCTCGACTTTGGCGCTGGTGTGGCTGTGACCTGTTTGGGACACGCCCATCCTCATTTGGTGGCTGCTTTAACAGAGCAAGCACAAAAACTCTGGCATTGTTCCAACCTTTATAAGATTAAGGGCCAAGAACGTTTTGCCGATCGTTTGGCTGAACATACATTTGCCGATGTGGTGTTTTCCTGTAATTCAGGCGCAGAAGCAAATGAATGCGCCATTAAGATTGCACGCAAGCATTTTGCGGCTAAAGGGTCCAAACGCTATCGGATTTTAACATTTGAAGGTGCCTTTCACGGGCGCACCATGGCGACATTATCAGCAGGTAAACAAGCCAAGCATTGCGAAGGCTTTGGCCCGATGCTGGAGGGTTTTGACCAAGTCGCTTTTAATGACTTAGAAGCAGCGCGCGCGGCAATCACAGATGAAACGGCAGCCATCCATGTGGAACCTGTTCAAGGTGAAGGCGGGATGCGCCCGGGGGATGTTGAGTTTTTAAAAGGCTTGCGTGCCCTTTGTGATGAACACGGCATTTTGTTGATGCTGGATGAAGTCCAAACAGGTGTGGGCCGTACAGGCAAGCTTTTTGCCCATGAATGGGCAGGTATTACACCTGATGTGATGGCCATTGCCAAAGGCATTGGCGGGGGCTTTCCTGTGGGGGCTTGTCTTGCAACCCATGAGGCGGCAAGCGGTATGGCACCGGGCAGTCATGGCTCGACCTATGGCGGCAATCCACTTGCGATGGCCGCGGCTAATGCCGTGCTTGATGTGGTGTTGGAAGTGGGCTTTCTTGAAAATGTTTGCACCATGGGGGAGCGTCTGCAGGCGCGCATGGCTGATATTGTTGCCAAACATGGTGATATCCTTAAGGGCGTGCGTGGTCAGGGGCTGATGGTGGCTTTTGAATGTGTTATTCTCAATATGGATTTGGTGAATAAATGCTTTGAAAACGGCCTGTTGGCAGTACCTGCTGGTGATAACGTCATGCGTTTGTTACCGCCGCTGGTTTTACATGAAGAACATATTGAAGCAGCGATTGCGATTTTAGATCGTTCCTGCACTGAACTTTCGGAAAATACAAAATGACACCGAAACATTTTTTAGATTTGGCTTTATTGGAGTCAAGCGAGCTTCGTCATATTCTGGATATTGCCTCAGGTTATAAAAAAGGCATGAATGTCGCAGGTGGTCTTGCACCTCTTGCTGGTAAGACATTGGCGATGATTTTTGAAAAGCCAAGCACACGTACCCGTGTTTCTTTTGAAGTGGGTATGGTGCAATTAGGTGGTCACCCGCTGGTGATGATGGGGGAAAACTCCCAACTGGGCCGTGGTGAAACCGTTGCTGATACCGCACGGGTTTTATCGCGCATGGTTGATGGTGTTATGTTGCGCACAGACTCTCACGACAAGCTTCTTGAGATGGCTGAATATTGCACGGTTCCGGTGATTAATGCGCTGACCGATGATAGCCACCCGTGCCAATTGATGGCTGACATCATGACCATTGAAGAACATCGTGGTCCTATTGGTGGCAAGGTCGTCACATGGGTAGGTGATGGTAACAATATGACCAATAGTTATATTGAAGCTGCCACGCGCTTTGGCTTTGAGTTGCGCCTATGTTGCCCAGAGGAATTGATGGTGGACCAGCGTTATCTGGATTGGGCGGCTAATGAAGGCGGGAATATTTCAGTTGTGAAAGACCCAAAACAAGCCGCAAGCGGGTCTGACGTAATTGTGACTGATACATGGGTGTCCATGGGTGATACGGATTATGATCGCCGTATTGAATTGCTCACACCTTATCAGGTGAATAGTGATTTGATGGGCCAAGCTGCAAGTGATGCTTTGTTCTTACATTGCCTGCCAGCACACCGCAATGAAGAGGTCACTGATGAAGTGATCGATGGGGCAAATTCAGTTGTTTGGGATGAAGCTGAAAACCGTCTTCATGCGCAAAAAGGCATTATGGTCTGGTCAATGCTCTAAGAGCTAACTATATAAAGGCCAAATTTCTATTTTTCATCGCCCTTATTATTTAAGAGGCGACCTATTTTGGTGATGATCGATGAGTACGCAATTGTTAGAAGATCGCATTCTTCCTTTTCAGGTGGATAAACTGGATATTCGTGGCCGTGTGGTGCGCCTTGGCCCTTCTGTGAATAAAATTCTGGATGCCCATGACTATCCAAAAGTCATTGCTGATATTCTATCTGAAGCCATGGGGCTCACTGTTGCGTTGGCATCCAGCCTTAAATATGACGGTATTTTCTCCCTTCAGGCGATTTCTGAAGGTGAAGGTGCTGGCCCGATCAAGGCGTTGGTGAGTGATATTACCTCAGATGGGGGCTTGCGTGGTTATGCCGGGTTTGACGCAGATAAACTTGCCGCCCTTGGCGATGATAGCGCGCCTACTGTTGAAAACCTCTTAGGCACTGGGCGCCTTGCCTTTACGGTTGATCAGGGCAAACATATGCAGCCTTATCAAGGTATTACGGCACTTGAGCCCGGCTCACTTAGTGAATGTGCCCATAGTTATTTCCAAAGTTCTGAACAGCTTGATAGCGCTTTTAAAATTGCCCATGGTGAAAGTGGTATCTGTGTGGTGATGATCCAGCGTCTTCCCGATGAAACTGGTGATGATGAAGAAGCCCAAGAAAGATGGAACCATGCATCCATTATGCTCAAAAGCTTGACTGAAGAAGAAATGCTGGATGCAAGCCTTGGCTTGGCTGACCTGCCGTATCGTCTTTATCATGAAGATGGCGTGCGTGTTTATGAGACCAATACCGTTCATCAGGAATGTCGTTGTTCAGAAGAACGTTTGGTCACAACGCTTAAAGGCATGCCAATGCCTGAGCTTAAAGATATGATTGAAGAAGGTGGCACGACCGTTACCTGCCATTTTTGTTCTACTGATTATGCTTTTTCAAAAGAGCGCTTAACTGAGCTGCGCGATGAAAAAGAAGCCGAAGAGGCAGTCAAACATTGACAAAAAGCTGGCAGGAACGTTCAATTCAAGAACTGTTTCTTTATAAGGGGAAAGCCATGAAAAACGGGTTGATTGTGTTTGTCTGTATCCTTGGCCTTTCTGGCTGTATGCAACATAAGGCGCCTTTACAGGTCTTGCCGGAGCTCACCTTTCAACATCTTGCCCCTATTGCGTTAAATGCCGCACAGGTTGAAATCGTTGATAAGACGCCCTCAACATTGAGTGGCAATTATGTCGACCATATGCTGCCGACTTCCCCAAAAGAAGCGGTGAAAAGATGGACGGCTGATCGTCTTGTTCCCTCTGCACAAAATGGGCGCGCGCGGGTGATTATTGAGGAAGCCTCAGTGGTTGAAGAGAAACTCGTAAAAAAAACGGGTCTCACAGGTATGTTCACGACGGATCAATCGGAAAAATATACCGCCAAAGTGAAGGTGAGAATTGAGCTTCTGGATGACATGTCAAATGTGACAGCCTTTGCCGGGGCCAAAGCCAGCCGTTTTGTAACCCTTGCAGAAGACTATTCCCTACATCAACGTGAGAAAGCTTGGCTTGAGCTGGTAGAAAAGCTTATGGCTGATTTTGATAAGGTGATTATTGCCCAAATGAATAAGCATTTTTAGCCCTTAGGTTATGTTCCTAGGTATCTTTCCTAATCAAAAAGATATATAACGCTAAGTAGACTTATCACTTTTGGGGTAGAGGGTAGATGGGCTTACGCGGGAAACGCATATTTCTGTTCATAACGCTCTGTATTTTTATTGCAGATGCCTGTTTTGTCTTGATTAATTATTATCAGGATAAGACAAGCCTTCAGCGTGAGCTTGAGCTGAAAAGCCACCAATATCAAACCGCTTTTGATGTGGCTATGACCATGACGACAAGAAACATGTTGCAGTTGGCAACCTATGTTGCAAATGATGTGAGTGTGCGTCGTGTTTTTGCCCAAGCGGCTAAAGTTCATGAGGATGAAGGCGGTGGCAAAGGTGGGCCACTTTCAGCACAATATCGCGCCAAGCTTTATAATGAAGTTGCCGGTAGTTGGCAAAAAATGAAAGAGCGCTTTTATGTGCGCCAGCTTCATTTTCACCTTCCCCCAAAAGATACCAGTTTTTTGCGCGTTCACCGCCTTTCAAAATGGGGCGATGACCTATCACCTCTTCGTCATATGATCATGGACGTGATGGACGATCATATCCCGCGTGAAGGCCTAGAATTGGGTCGTATTTATGCTGGAATTCGTGGCGCTGTCCCCGTTTTTGCGCCTACAGATGGTGAGTCTAATGGCGAGTTCATTGGTGCCCTTGAAGCCGGGACATCTTATTCAGAAATCATTGATCTACTCAAAAAACAGGTGGGTACAGACATTGCCATTTTGCTTAATGGGGAACGTGTGTCCAAAGTGAAATGGAAAAATGATTTAGGTGGGGAACATGCCGAGGATTGCGGCTGTTTTATTGAGGCAAGTTCAAGTGATGAGTTGGTTGAGTTCATACCAAAAATGGATATGGCTCAATATCGTGAAAATGAACCCTTTAAACTGAGAACTGATATTGTCCAATGGGGAGACAGCCGTTATGCCCTGACCAATTTTGGCATTCGTGATTATATCGGTGATAAAGAGAAATCACCCACCCCAGTTGGGCGTGTGGCCATGTGGTATAATGTGGATCACAAATATATGGAATTGGCCTCGAACACGCAGGTCAATATTATCTACGCGATCTTTGGCTTTATCATCATTGAGAGTTTGATTTATTACGGCCTTGGTTTTGCGACAGCTCAGCTTAAAGAAGAGGTTTCCAAACAGTCTGGCGAGATTAGCAAGCTGTTGGAGGAAGTGGTCGAACAAAAAGATAAGGCAGTAAATGCTAGTCAGGCAAAAAGTGAGTTTCTGGCAAATATGAGCCATGAGCTACGAACCCCCATGATGGGGATACGCGGTGTGCTTGATCTTTTAAAAACAGATCAGGACCTTTCGCAAAACTCTCAAAACCTATTGCATGACCTTGATAGTTCAGCCCAGAGCTTGATCCATATTGTTGATGAGATCCTTGATATTTCAAAGATTGAAGCAGGCAAGCTGGCGATTGAACGTGTCTCAAGCCAACCTGCTGGCTTGATTGACGAACTGGTTAAAGTCTTTGGGCCTGCTGCCAAGCAAAAGCGCTTAGAGTTAAAAACCAATGCGCACTTACATGAAGGTTATTGGTGCAAGCTGGACCCAACTCGCTTCAAACAGATCGTCACCAACCTGATTAATAATGCGCTTAAATTTACCCTTGATGGTTTTGTGAAAGTCACGATGGAGCGTGTTGAAGAAGACGGGATACAATATTTAATCGTTGAAGTGAGTGACAGCGGCATTGGCATGACGAAAGGTCAGGTCGATCATATTTTTGAGCGTTTTAAACAGGCCGATGGCTCAACCACCCGTAAATATGGCGGCACAGGCCTTGGGCTTGCCATTTCAAGTGAGCTCTCACACCTTCACGGCGGTGACCTTTCTGTGGAAAGCCAGAAAAATATTGGTTCAACCTTTACCTTGAAGCTGCCTGTTGAAGAGAGTGAGCCGCTTATTGAAGAGGCTGAAGAACAACAAGCTTTATCAGAACTTGATATTTTGTTGGCTGAAGATAATCTGATTAACCAGAAAGTCGTTCTTGCCATGCTCAATAAGCATGGGCATCGCGTTGTTGTGGCAAATGACGGGGAACAAGCCGTTGAACAGGCCCATAAGCAAAAGTTCGATGTGATTTTGATGGATATGCAGATGCCTAAAATGGATGGGCTGGAAGCGACAAAACATATCCGTCAAGGTGAGGGACCCAATCAGGGCAGTGTTATTCTGGCCTTTACAGCCGATGCCATTCGCGAACATCGCGAACGTTATTTTGCCTCAGGCGTGAATGATATCGTGACCAAGCCCATTAAAATTGAAGACCTTGAAGAAAAGGTCCGTCGCTTTATTCAAGGAACTTAACCACGCCAGAATGTCGGCATGAACAATACCAAAATGGTAAAGAGTTCCAAACGGCCCAGCAACATGCCTGAGGCCATGAGCCATTTTGCCCCATCAGGTAAAGTCTGGAAATTTCCGCTTGGGCCTGCGGTATCACCAAGGGCCGGGCCCACATTGGCAAGGGCGGTGGCCGCACTGGAAATAGCGGTAATATAATCAAGCCCCATCATGCCCAACGCCATGGCAAGCAGGGCAAAACACACCCCGAAAATAAAGAAGAACCCAAGAACCGAAAACATGACTTCATCGGGGATGGGACGGCGGTTGTAATAGGGAATAAACACGCCGTGGGGCTCTAACAAACGTTTGATCTGGGTTTCAGCTGCGGCATAAAGCACTTGAAAGCGAAAGATTTTAATGCCGCAAGTGGTGGAGCCGGAACAGCCACCAATGAACATGATAAAGAAGAAAATCGGCCAAGCAAAATGGCCCCAGAGCTGATAATCCATGGAGGCATAGCCCGTACCCGTGATGATGGACACCACATTAAAGGCACCAAAACGCAAGGATTGGATCGGGTCATAGCCTTCTTGTATCCATAAGAAAGCGGTGGCAAAGAAAATCAGTAAAAAGACAATGACAAGGAACCATTGCACTTGTGTATCAGCCATAATGGCCTGAAAATTCCCGCGCAACATACGCAGATAAAGCATAAAGGGCAGGGAGCCTACAATCATGCCCAAAGTGATGAGCAGGTCAATCGAACCACTGTTAAAATGACCGATTGAGCCATCAGAGGTGGAAAAACCACCAGTGGCAATGGTGGTCATGGCATGGTTGACCGCTTCAAACGGGGTCATGCCCGCAAGCCATAGGCCGATGGCCCAAATGGCGGTAAGCCCGACATAAATGGCTGAGATGCTTGCTGAGATTTGTGCGGCTTTGGGCAGGGCTTTATCAGATGTTTCAAAGGCTTCCACCTTAAAGAGCTGCATCCCCCCAACATGGAGCATGGGCATGATGGCAACCGCCATCACAATAATCCCGATCCCGCCAAGCCATTGTAATAAAGCCCGCCAAAGCAACAGGCCCGGTGGGGCATAATCCAGCCCGGTAATGACGGTGGAGCCTGTGGTGGTGATGCCGGACATGGCCTCAAAAAACGCATCCGTATAGGACATGTCGAGTTCTGAAAAGGCAAAGGGCAGGGCGGCAAAGATGGTCATGACCAACCAGCTAAAGGTCGCCATGATGAAGCCTTGGCGAATGGAAAAGAACATCTTTTCGCGGGTATGGCCTGCTAAAATAAGCGCACTCGCAATGAAAATCGTCACCCCGGAAGACAGCATAAAGACCTGCCAATCCGGATTGCCTTGTGCAAGATCAACAAACATGGGCAACAACATGCCCAAGGCCAAGGTCATCAGCAAAAGGCCAATGATAAAGTAAATAGGGCGAAGATCGATTTTCATTTCAGCACAAACGGAACCGTTATTTTGAGTCGCAAAGCGGATTCTTGGCTGAAAACTCTAAAAAAGTCCATAAAAAACAGATGCGTTTTGCTGAGTTGCGCCTTATTCAACGCGCAATTTATAATCCGGTGTCGGGTTTAGGGGGCAGGAATAGAGATATTCACCAGCTTTGAGCTCAACTTCAAAGTCTTTGGAGACTCCGGATGAAAGCCCACCACCTGAGACACTTAGCTTTGAAAGCTTATGAAGTGGATTTTTCCAGTTGTAATCTTGTTCGCGCAACCAAAATCCCAAGGTGTAAGGTACATTGTGGTTTTTAACGCGAAAGATATATTTCCCTGGTTTTAAGGTAATGGTCTTGGCTTTTGCCAATCGGTCTTTTTTTGTTTTGGCATTGATCTTTTCACAATCGGCTGATTGTTGAGACTTAAAACCATGATCAAGGCCATGTTCAGCTTCGACAAACTGGCAGGGGGTCTGGGTCAGTTCAATGACCTGAACTTCTTTTGCCTGAACGCTCAGGCTGGTGAGTAAAACGCCACCAAAAGCCAAAAGACGCAACATGCTATTCTCCTCTCATCTTTATAATGTAATGCCCTTAGTGTGCCTGATACACTTACTCACGACAAAACACGTCTGCGTGATCAAGAATTTTAAAAGTATTTGAAAGGCAGGGGTGTTATGTTGATTTTGTGACGTGGATTTATGTATATTAAATAAATCTAATTTTGAAGGTGCTTGCATGAATCTACTTCAGACATTTTATAAAGATAAATTTTCTGGCCTGCTCGCAGCGCTCATCGTTGCCATTGCGGCGGTGTTTTTATCTGAACATTATGGCGCACCGACCATGTTGTTTGCTTTATTATTGGGCGTGGCGCTCAATTTTCTGTCTGAACATGAAAAATGCAGCCAAGGGATTGATATGGCGGCAAAGCAGGTTTTGCGCTTTGGCGTGGCTTTGCTGGGCTTGCGTATTTCATTTGATGCGATCAGCCAGCTGGGGGGCGGGCCTGTCATTTTGGTGGTGGTCGGGGTCTTTGCCACCATGCTCCTTGGATTTATCCTGACGCGCACCATGAAGACCAACTGCGCTTTTGGCTGTTTAACCGGTGGGGCGGTTGCCATTTGCGGGGCTTCAGCTGCCATGGCGCTTTCTTCTGTTTTACCTGCTGGTGAAGATCGTGAGCGCGATACGATTTTTACTGTTATTACGGTCACAGCCTTTAGCACCATTGCCATGGTGGTTTATCCCATCATTGCCAGTTTCGTTGGGCTGGATGATCAACAAACAGGGATATTTTTAGGCGCAACCATCCATGATGTGGCCCAAGTTGTCGGGGCTGGCTATGGGGTGTCTGATCAGACAGGCGATGTGGCAACCATTGTTAAGCTCTTGCGAGTCGCCATGTTATTGCCCGTTGTGTTGGGGGTGATGATGATCGTGCGCTATGGCTTTAAAGATGATACTCAGAAAAATGCCAAACTGCCATTTCCATGGTTTGTACTTGGCTTTGTTGCCCTTGTGGGGCTGAACAGCACGGTGGAAATCCCAAGCCAAATCTCAAGTTCTTTGATTGATGTCTCGAGCTGGTGCATTGTCACAGCTGTGGCGGCCTTGGGGATGAAAACATCCTTTGGCGCCTTGGTTAAGGTCGGCTGGATGCCGGTGGCTGTGGTGTTGATTGAAACGGTGTTTTTGGCAGCCTTATGTCTGGCTGCCATCTTTATCTTTGAGTTATAAGGGACTATTCGAGGTTTTCACCGGAATAAACACCCCAGAATTCGGCCTTGCGCAACCAGCCTTGATAGCCTTCTGCATCAATTTTGCACCATGTCATTCCCGTTGGGCATTCTAGAAGTTTGGCAATGACGCCTTCTTCTAAGCGGGCTGAGGGGTTGGCATTTGTTTTAGGCTGTGCGCGAAGGGTGCGCAGGTTGCCCATAATGATGATACTGCGTTTACCAGAAAGCATACCTTGGTGAACCCACCCTTGTGTGCCTTGCCAATCGCGAATTTTGCGCCATGTATCATATTCGGCCACCACTTCAACAGGGAGGTGGCGTTTTTTATATACCCATTCCACCGGATAGCGCACACCAGGGCCTGCGCGTAAATTCACTTCACCAGAGCGAAGTGTGACAAAACGCGGTAAAGGCAGGCCGGAGCCGCTTCTGGCTTGTGCAACGGCAGAAGAGATACCCAAAACAATCAGGGAAATCAGTAAAATTGAGGAGATTAATCGCTTACTGGTCATGGCAAAATCTTCGGTTTGTAAAAAAAAAGTGAAAAACTGATAACTCCACTGTACCAATGAAATAGTTGAGATATTATAAACAGGCTTGAAAAATTTTCCTGTCACCCCTAAAAAACAGGGGTAATTACAAAAAAGTCCCACGGGGGAAGGAATACCATGGTCCAGAAAAAGCCAGTTGTCATCGTTACACGCAAACTACCTGATGCGGTCGAAACCCGCATGATGGAGCTGTTCGATGCCCGTCTCAACGTAGACGACACCCCAATGAGCAAAGCCGAATTGGTCGACGCGGTCAAAGAAGCTGATATTCTCGTTCCTACACTGACGGATCGAATCGATGCCGGTATCTTGGCGCAAGCTGGTCCGAATCTTCGTCTGATTGCTAACTTTGGTACAGGTGTGGATCATATTGATCTTAAATCTGCCCGCCAACGCGGTATCACAGTGACAAACACGCCAGGTGTTTTGACCGAAGATACAGCCGATATGACAATGGCACTGATTATGGCTGTGCCACGTCGCATCGTTGAAGGTGTGCAGCTCATTGATGGTGATGAATGGGAAGGTTGGTCTCCAACTTCCATGTTGGGTCACCGCATTAATGGCAAGCGCCTTGGTATTGTCGGTATGGGCCGCATCGGTCAGGCTGTTGCCCGTCGTGCACAAGCCTTTGGCATGTCTATCCATTATCACAACCAACACCGCGTTCACCCGGATATTGAAGGTGAGTTGCAAGCCACTTACTGGGAAAGCCTTGATCAGATGTTGGCGCGCATGGATGTTGTTTCTATCAACTGTCCACACACACCAGCAACCTATCACCTGCTTTCAGCGCGTCGCCTGAAACTCATTCAGCCACATGCCTATGTGATCAACACGGCACGTGGTGAGATTGTGGATGAGCCCGCCTTGATCCGCATGTTGGAAAAAGGTGATCTCGCAGGCGCTGGTTTGGACGTGTTTGAAAACGAACCTGCCATTAACCCAAAACTGCGCAAGATGAAGAATGTTGTTCTTTTGCCGCATATGGGTTCAGCAACCATTGAAGGTCGCCTTGATATGGGTGAAAAAGTCATCATCAATATGAAGACATTCATTGATGGTCATACGCCACCAGATCGTGTGATCGACGCTTTCTATTGATTGCTCACTCATAAAGAAAACAAGAAGCCCTCATGTGATGTATGGGGGCTTTTTGTATTTTTGCGCCAAATCCTTTCATAGACTTCTTTGAGAAGAGGAGAATCCTATGTCTGTGGTTTGTGTGGCAAAATATACTTCAGTTGAAGAGGCTTTGGTGGCGCGCTCTAAGCTTGAATTTTACGAGGTGCCAGCATGGTTTGTGGAAGAACATGCAGCGCGCTGTAAATGGGTATATCTGCAAGGTGCAAGCTATTGCCATATTGAGGTGCCTGCCAGCTTTGCTGAAGATGCGCGTTTTTTGCTTGCTGACACCAATGAGGAATTAGAAGCGGAAGATTATGGTGAGGCGTATGTTTCCAAGCGTTTTTGGCTGATGGCCCTGTGCGTGGCCTTATCAATCCAGTATTTCGGTATAATTTTCATCGCTGATCATCTCTGGCATTGGTGGAAGAAAGTCCGGCGTTAAATGCCTGCGCCCGCCTCAATAATACCGGTGAGATATTCGACTTTCTTTAAAAGCTCGTGAAGCTGTTGGTCTTGATAGCCATGGGCTTCAAGTTGGCGTACGCTATTAATCAGATAATCACGATTAAGCCCTGTGTTACCTTCAGCTTCCATAATCAGGCTGGCGGCCTTATCAAGACCAAGGTCCCCGGCATAAAGCGCATGGGATTGATCAGCCACAAAGGTATAGGCCTGAACTTCTGTTGAGCAATCTAGAGAAAGCGGCAAGGTTTCTGCACGATAGGCATAACCGCAAAGCTCACGTTCTGTCAGATAAGCAATGACCGCTTCTTTATCTTCATCAGCAATGCGAAAGGCCACCCCGCGACATTCGGCATCCTCATGAGGGTCAAGCCCAAGCACAAGGCCGGGCTTTTTGGGTGTGCCGCGATAATAATGGGAATAGATGCAAAAAGATCGAGAGAATCCACGCAATGTGGCAGGCTGAGCTTCTTCATATGAAAAGCCCGGTCGCCACATTAAAGACCCATATCCAAAAACCCAAAAGGCATCTTGCATAAATTCATTTCCTTCCTCAGTTGGTCATAAAGCTGAAATGGCTAAAAGGCAAGATGTGAAAAGTATGTTTCGTTTGAAACTAATTATGATATTTTACAGTTCTTAAAATTCTGAGGAACTTTTTTCTGCTAAGGTCGCCTCCAAATGAAATGAAGCAAGTAAAAGAGACAATAGCCATGAACGAGTGCCTGTGGACCCCAAGCCCTGAACGTATTGAAGCCTCAAATCTGCGTGCCTTTATGAAACATGTGAATGGGCAATATTCTTTGGATATTAAAGATTATGATGCCCTTCATGACTTTTCAGTTCATGAGCGTGAAAAATTCTGGGTCTCTTTAAAGGATTTTGCAGGTCTGAAGGCGCAAGACTGGGGCAAGCGCATTTTGGTTGATGGCGATAAAATGCCCGGCGCGCAGTTTTTCCCCGATGCGAAAATCAGTTTCGCTGAAAATCTGCTCAAGAAAAAGGATGAGTCTCAAGCCCTTATTTTTTGGGGGGAAGATAAAGTCAAACGGGCCGTTTCATGGAAAGAGCTCAACGATAAAGTCTCTGTTTTCGCCCAAGCTTTGCGTGCACAAGGCGTTAGTAAAGGGGATCGTGTCTGTGCCTTCATGCCCAATATGCCCGAAACCATTATTGCCATGTTGGCGGTCACCTCATTGGGCGCGGTCTGGTCCTCAACCTCACCGGATTTTGGGGTGAATGGTGTACTGGATCGTTTTGGTCAGATTGAACCGACTGTTCTGGTGGGGGTTGAAGGCTATCATTATAATGGCAAAGCCCATGACTGTTTGGGCAAGCTGGAAGAAATTGTTAAAGAACTTCCCACGTTGGAAACTTGCGTGATTGTACCTTACACGCGGGAAAACCCTGATCTTTCAAGCGTTGATAAAGCGGTATTGCTGGATGATTTTGTCGCAGGCTTTGAGTCCGGTGCGATTGAGTATGAATATGTGGAATTTAATCATCCGCTCTATATCATGTTTTCATCAGGCACGACGGGTAAACCAAAATGTATTGTCCATGGTACGGGCGGCACCTTGTTAAAGCAGGTGAGCGAACATATCCTTCATTGTGATAATGGCCCAACTTCGCGGGTGTTTTATTTCACCACCTGTGGCTGGATGATGTGGAACTGGCTGGTCGCAGGCTTGGCGGCGGGCTCAACCTTATTGCTTTATGATGGGTCACCTTTTTATCCAAGCGGAAACATTCTGTTTGATTTTGCCGATGCTGAAAAAATGACCATGTTTGGCACATCTGCCAAATATATTGATGCCTTGAATAAGGCGGACCTTAAGCCCCTTAATACCCATGATCTTTCAAGCGTTCAATCCATGACCTCAACAGGCTCCCCGCTGGTTGCGGAAAGTTTTGATTATGCTTATGAGGGCATTAAGAAAGATATCCATTTGGCCTCTATTTCCGGTGGGACAGATATTTTGGGCTGTTTTGTTCTAGGCAATCCTATAGCACCTGTTTATCGCGGTGAAATTCAATGTCGCGCCCTTGGGATGGCAGTTGAGACCTTTGATGATGACGGCCAACCCATTCGCGGGGATAAAGGCGAGCTTGTCTGCACGAAAGCTTTTCCATCCATGCCGGTGAAATTCTGGAATGACCCTGACAATGCGCGCTATAAATCGGCTTATTTTGAAAAATACGACAACATCTGGTGTCATGGTGATTTCGTCGCTATTGATGAAAAAACAGGGGGTATGGTGATCTATGGGCGCTCTGATGCCACGCTTAACCCCGGTGGGGTACGCATTGGAACAGCTGAGATTTATCGCCAAGTTGAAGCCTTGCCGCAAATTCAAGAAAGCATCGTGATCGGTCAGGATTGGGAAGATGACGTGCGTGTGGTGTTGTTTGTCGTCATGAAAGGCACCTTTGAACTTACTGATGAGTTGATCTCAACCATTAAATCCAAGATCAGGTCAGGCTGCACACCACGCCACGTGCCTGCAAAAGTGATTGCGGTGGCAGATATCCCCAGAACCAAATCAGGCAAAATTACTGAGCTGGCTGTGCGCGATATTGTGCATGGGCGTGAGGTGAAAAATAAGACAGCTTTGGCGAATCCTGAAGCACTGGAGCTATATAAAAATCTAGACCCGCTCGCCATATAGGCGAAAACTGCCCAAATACTTCAACTAAGCTCAGGTCATTACATCTAATTATCGTAATGTAGGAAAAAATGAGTCATTTACGCTTTTTCTCATTCAAATGAGTGGGGAAAAACGTATATAATTAGTCTAATAAGCACTCTCGGTTCATAAAATCAGAGCAATCAATTGGACAATGGCGCCTCCACAGAAGACGAATCTGCTGTTTCAAAGACAAACAAAACGGATATTTTCGTCGTTTCAAGCAATGACAAACACTTGCAAGAAGTGTGTCAGGCGCTGATCTCTTTTTACGTGGTGCATTCATTTAATGATGTGGGCCAGCTGAGTGAGGCTTTGGCGCAATATCATCCAACAGCGATCATTATTGATGATAAAATCGATCCCATTGGCGGTTTGCGCTTAATACAGGGCTTGCGCCAAACACAAGCCCTCAGCCTGATCCCAATTGTCTTTACCGCGCGCAAAGGCGCCCTTGATCAGGTGGAGGCTGCCAAGACCTTACCTTTGGTGAGAACCTTGATGAAGCCCTATCGCTTCAGCTCCCTCATTACGGCCATTTCAGATCAGGTAAATGCCCATATTGAAGCCCAATGGGAATTGATGGAGCCTGTGCAAAAAGCAGCCCTTGAAAATACATTACAATCCTTTAACTCGGTTGCAGACCTCATCGCTGAGGGAAAACCACTGCCTTATAATGAAATCCAAGACAGTTGTGATCCGCTGGTGGAGGCTGTGCAGGGCGGCTGTTATAAAGAGTTGCTTAAAGGGGTGCGCGGTCATGATAACTATTCCTATGTTCATTCCTTGCGGGTTGCGACTTTTTTAACCCTGTTTGGCGATCATTTAGGGATCAAGGATGATGATGCCAAAATCCTTGCCAGTGGCGGTGTGCTTCATGATGTGGGCAAAATGATGATCCCTCATCAGGTGTTGAATAAAGCGGGCAAGCTTAATGATAATGAATTGATTGTCATGCGCTCTCACGTCACAGAAACAATTGATTTTTTAGAATATACCGAAGAGCTGCCGCGCGGTGTAAAAGTCATTGCCGCTCAGCACCATGAAAAACTGGATGGCACAGGCTATCCCCACGGTCTTAAAGGTAAAGAGCTTAATGAGCTTGCCCGTATGGCAACCATCATTGATATCTTTAGCGCTTTGACAGACCGACGCTGTTATAAAGACCCGATGTCTCCCGTTCAGGCTATGGAGATTATGGAAAATATGGCTGATGGTCACCTTGATCGCCATTTCCTAACATCATTTAAAGAGCTGCTTTTAGATGCGGCCAGTGATGGCGACTTCCATTAAATATATGCTCTAAACATCGCTCCAGCGGCGCATTAAATTGGCATGGGCTTTGGTCATTAAATCAAATTCACGCGATTTTCCGTCTTTTTGGAAAAGAGAACGCCGTGCCGTATCCATATCAAAAAGGATTTCGCGTTGTTCAGCTGACCTGATGCGGCTTTGTACCCATGTACAAGCCACAATGCGCTCACCTTTTGTAACAGGCTCTACACGATGTAGCGTGGTGGACGGATACACAATGGCACTGCCAGCAGCCATGCGAAAACGTCGCTCTGCTGCGGGTTCTTCAATCACCAAATCGCCGCCTTCATAACTGTTGGGTGGTGAAAGAAAGACAGTCATGGAAATATCCGTGCGACTGGTGCGTTCATGAAACATCAAGGCATTATCAATATGAGTGCCATAACTGCCCTGATCTTTACATCGGCTGACCAAAAAGGGGCGAATGATATGCGGGTGGGTGGCAAAGTTGAATAATTCGTTTAGTTGAAGGGCGCGCGATAGAATTTGGTTTATTTCTTTTAACGGCTCACTTTGTGTCATCTGTTCATTGTTTTTGACTTCACGCGCGTGCCATCCCGCAGTGTTTTTACCATCTTCAAATTGAGCCGAGCCCACCAGCCCCATAATGGTTTTGACCTGATTATCAGACAGAAGATTGGGAAGGGGAATAATCATAACTTAGGTCATCCTTTAAAGTGCGCTGAGTGAAGCCTTATTGAATTAGTCCATGCTTTTTAAGCAATGTTTGGCTGGTGCCATCATTCTTTTTCTTTTTGAGTTGTTCTGCCACAACTTTAATGTAGGAGCTTTTATCTTTGTGCAGGAATGGATAAAGCCAATATTCATCAATATTGGGGGGGTGAATTTTTAAATCTTTAGAAAGCTCTGGATGTTTTTTTAAGGTATCAAGGGTCGCCGCCTTAAAAAGAATGGCTGAGTCTGCGCGTTTATGAGCCACTAACGTCAGGGCCTGTCTGACATTTGTGGCAGGGACACGATTGTTTTCGTTGATATGTTTGCGAATGTTTTTGGACCCTCTGATATAAGTAACAGGGCCAAGGTTTGCTTTTGCCCAGCTCGCTTGTTTTATTGGGCTGTCTTTATGAGTTAGTAGAATAACCTGAACTTTATAGATACCTTCATCAACACGAATGTAATTCTCTACGGGGTCATTTGAGATGTTTTTAAAATCAAAAATGCGCGAGGCATCTCCATCAAATTGACCGGAATTAACCAGGTGAATAACCCGTTTCCCCGGTAAAGGGCTCACCTCTGTGGTGATTTTCTTTTCTGCCAAGGCTTGTGTGAGGAGGTCTGAAATATAGTTGCTTAAAGGCGGTGTGGTATGTGTGGCAAAACGTAAACTCTCCGCCTGCACCTTTGTTGCTGAGAGAGTGAAAAATAACAACAAACAGAGGAGGGATAGGTGAGCATAAAATATGCGATTAAGCTGTTTTATAAAGGCCATGAAGTTTCTGAACTGATAAAAGCAATGAATGCAATATAGCATCCATTAAGGAGAAGACGGCTAAAAAAATACCTATCTTTGGTAAAATCCATCGCAAGTCCTCTTCTACCATTGCCCCCAAGGCGGAGTCCTGCTATAGGAGGGCCGACTTTTTCTAAATAGCAGGATGATTGCCATGGCACGTCGTCGCCAGATTTATGAAGGCAAGGCTAAGGTTCTTTTTGAAGGGCCGGAACCGGGGACCATCGTTCAGTATTTTAAAGATGATGCGACTGCGTTTAACGCAGAAAAAACAGGCACCATCACAGGTAAAGGCGTGTTAAACAACCGCATTACCGAATATGTATTTACCAAGCTTGCCGATTTGGGCATTCCAACACATTTCATTCGCCGCCTCAATATGCGCGAACAACTGTGTCGCCAATGCGAAATCGTTCCTCTTGAAGTGGTTGTGCGCAATATCGCAACGGGCTCATTAGTGAAACGACTCGGCATTGAAGACGGCACACGCCTGCCGCGCTCCATCGTTGAATATTATTATAAAGACGATGCACTGGGCGACCCGTTGGTGTCTGAAGAACATGTCACCGCATTTGGTTGGGCAAACCCGATGGAACTGGAAGAGATGACGGGCATGGCGCTGCGCATCAATGATTTCCTGTCCGGCCTATTTGCTGCCATTGGTATCCAGCTTGTTGATTTCAAACTTGAGTTCGGTCGTGTGTATGACCAAGACCAGATGCGTCTTGTTCTAGCTGACGAATTCAGCCCGGATAACTGCCGCCTGTGGGATGCAGAAACCGGTGAGAAAATGGATAAGGATCGTTTCCGCCAAGATCTTGGTGGCGTCGGTGAAGCTTATCAGGAAGTGGCACGTCGTTTGGGCATTGAGCCTGAAGGCGATGGCCCCGGTGACCATAAAGGCCCGGATACCGTACAATAATTTTGACTCCAAAAAGGCCCGTTCGTGGGCCTTTTTCGCGCTTTAAACTTTAGTGAAGGAAAAGCACAGTGAAAGCTAAAGTCCATGTGACCCTTAAAAACGGCGTTCTTGATCCTCAAGGCAAAGCTGTAGAACACGCTCTTGGTACCCTCGGTTTTGCCGGTGTCGGTGAAGTTCGTATCGGTAAATATATCGAATTGGAACTCAACGATGATGCAGAAAAATCCAAAGAGAATATCGAAAACATGTGTAAGAAATTGCTTGCAAACACAGTGATCGAAAACTTCGACGTGGAAATCGTTGAGTAAATAAGAGTTTGTGTTCCTGCAACTGCAGGAACCTAGGCCCCTGCTGTTGCAGGATTATAAGAGGGAAGAGGTCTTTCCATGAAAGCCGCTGTAATTGTTTTTCCGGGTTCAAACTGTGACCGCGATATGCTGGTCGGGATTGAACATTCCTTAGGCCGCGCGCCTGAGATGGTCTGGCATAAAGAAACTGAATTGCCAGATGTTGATTTTATTGCCGTACCAGGCGGGTTCTCTTATGGAGATGCCTTGCGTTGTGGTGCCATGTCTGCCCATTCACCGATCATGCGTGAAGTGGTGAAAAAGGCAAATCAGGGCGTGCGCGTTCTGGGTGTCTGTAACGGTTTCCAGATTTTGACAGAAGCAGGCCTGTTGCCGGGTGTGTTGATGCGTAACGCAAAATTGAAATTCATCTGTAAAGACGTTCATTTGAAAGTCGAAAATGCAGAGACTGAATTTACAAACAAATATAGCGCTGGTCAGGCCATCCGTATTCCGGTTGCGCACCATGATGGTAACTTCCATGCTGACAGTGATGTGCTTGCTGCGATTGAAGAGAACAATCAAGTGGCTTTTCGTTACTGCGATGAAGCAGGTAACGCAACGCCTGAGGCCAATATCAATGGGTCGCGCAATAACATTGCGGGTATTTTCAATGAAAAGAAAAACATCCTGGGCATGATGCCTCACCCTGAGCGTCTCTGCGAAGAGGCACTTGGCGGCACAGATGGCAAGCCGATGTTTGATGCACTTGTGGAGGCTTTATCATGAGTGAGATTACAATGGACGTCGTGAAAGAACACGGCCTTTCTGAAGACGAATGGAAGCTCTGCCTTGAGATCATGGGCCGTGAGCCAAACCTGAACGAACTGGGTATTTTCTCAGTCATGTGGTCTGAACACTGTTCGTATAAATCTTCCAAAAAATGGTTGAAAACCCTGCCAACAGAAGCCCCATGGGTGATCTGTGGTCCGGGTGAAAACGCAGGTATCATCGATATTGGTGATAACCAAGCGATTATCTTTAAAATGGAAAGCCATAACCACCCATCTTACATTGAACCCTACCAAGGTGCAGCCACAGGTGTTGGCGGTATCTTGCGCGATGTGTTCACCATGGGTGCGCGCCCGATCTGTAACCTGAACGCCCTGCGCTTTGGCGATATTGATCATGAAAAAACCCGCCACCTTGTTAGCGGTGTTGTTTCCGGTATTTCTGGGTATGGCAACTGCGTGGGTGTCCCAACGGTGGCGGGGGAATGTGAATTCCATAGCTCGTATAATGGCAACAACCTTGTAAATGCCATGGCTGTTGGCTTGGCTGATGCGGATAAAATTTTCTATTCTGCTGCAGCAGGCGTTGGCAACCCGGTTGTCTATTTTGGTTCTAAAACAGGTCGTGACGGTATCCACGGTGCGACCATGGCCTCAGCAGAATTTACCGAAGATTCTGAAGAAAAGCGTCCTACAGTTCAAGTAGGTGACCCGTTCACCGAGAAGCTTGTGATTGAAGCAACACTGGAGCTGATGAAAACAGGTTCTATCGTTGCTATTCAAGATATGGGGGCTGCGGGCCTGACGTCATCATCTTTTGAGATGGCCTCAAAAGGTGGCGTGGGTGTTGAGCTTGAGCTTGACCAAGTGCCTATGCGTGAAGAAGGCATGACACCTTATGAGTTGATGCTCTCTGAATCTCAAGAACGTATGCTTGTGATCCTCAAGCCCGGCATGGAAGATGTTGCCAAGGCTGTGATGGATAAATGGGACCTTGAATTTGCTGTTATTGGTAAGCTAACCGATACGGGCAATATGGTTTTGAAATGGGACGGTGAAGTGGTTGGCGATCTGCCGATTGACCCGCTCGCATTGGCCTCACCTGAATATGATCGTCCATGGGTGAAAACAGAACGCCCAGCTGAGCTTAAAGCGTCTGACGTTGAAAGCAATGTGGGCCGCATCGATGCGCTTAAAACATTGATCGCTCATCCAAACTTCGCTTCCAAGCGTTGGATTTGGGAACAGTATGACCATATGGTTATGGGGGATACGGTTGGTCGTCCCGGTGGAGATAGCGCCATTGTTCGTGTGCATAACACCAATAAAGGGATCGCGGTAACATCGGATTGTACGCCACGTTATTGCTATCAAGACCCGCATGAAGGCGGCAAGCAAATCGTTGCTGAAACCTATCGTAACATCACAGCTGTGGGTGCAAAACCAATGGCTGTGACCGATAACCTCAACTTCGGTAATCCAGAGCGTCCAGAAATTATGGGCCAGATTGTGGGCTGTATTGAAGGTATTGGTGAGGCGTGTCGTGCGCTGACTTACCCAATCGTTTCTGGTAACGTTTCTTTATATAACGAAACCAACGGCACAGGCATTTTGCCAACCCCAACATTGGGCGCGGTGGGCTTAATTGATGATATCGATCAAGCGGCCTCTGTTGCCTTTAAAGCTGAAGGTCAATCCATCATCGTGATTGGTGAAACAAAAGGCTGGCTTGGGGCGTCGCGCTACCTTGAAGTCTTATGTGGTCGCGAAGAAGGTGCGCCTCCTGCTGTTGATTTAGCAGCTGAACTTCGCAATGGTGATTTCGTTCGCGCGCAGATTTTGGGCGGTGTTAAGACCTGTCACGATATCTCTGATGGCGGTATCGCTGTGGCCGTTGCGGAAATGGCTATGGCGGGCAACATCGGTTGTGATGTTGAAATCCCAACAAATGTAGAACATGCCTATGCATGGCTCTTTGGTGAAGACCAAGGCCGCTACATCGTAACGGTTGATAGCGATCAGGCCGATGCTTTTGTTGTGAAAGCTGCTAAAACGGGCGTTACAGCCAACATCATCGGCACAACAGGCGGCACTGAGGTCATCCTTGGTGGTGAGTCTGTTGCAGTCGCCGAGCTAAAAGACCTCCACGAAAACTGGATGCCAGACTATATGGCAGCTGGTGAGTAAGCCTTTTAAAAAGCTTGCACGAAAAACGAAAAGGCCTCGCACTGCGCGGGGCCTTTTTTTGTGGGTTATGTACTTAAAATTGCATACAATTATATGGCTTTAGGGCTTTCTTTCTTTTTTCCTTTTTGCTAAATTCACATTTAGGAATAGTAATTAATCGCAATCAAAATGCGAAAAAAGGAAGAATAGAATGAGCCAGCCGTCTGTCTCTATAACTGAGCGCATGGAGTTTTTGCGTCTTGATCAAAGCTCGCGGGTAAGGTTACGCGAAGCTTGGAGCGTGATTTTACCGCAGTTAAATTTTGTGCTGGATGAGTTTTATAACCATCTGGTCTCTGTTCCTCTTTTAAAAGAGAAAATCGGCTCACCAGAACGCATTAGTGGGCTTAAAGGGGCGCAATCCAGCCATTGGGAAGCATTGTTTTCTGGTGAGTTTGATGAAAGCTATATGCAGCGGGTGCGCACCGTAGGGGAAACGCATTATCGCATTGGGTTGGAGCAGAACTGGTATATGGGCGGCTATTGCCTTGTGCTTAACCGTATCTGTGAGGTGATCGCCAAGGCCTATAAACGCAATGCCATTAAAGCCGCAGAGATCATCAATGTGGTGAATAAGGCGGTTTTTCTGGATATGGATTTGGCCCTGTCTGTCTATCACGACATGCACCAACAGGCCTCGCGTGATCGTCAAGCGCGTCGCAATGATGCTATTGAGATGTTTAATTGCGCCACAACACCGTTGCTCTCTTCCATGAAAGAGTCCGGTATTGATTTAATGTCCATGGCAAACACTATGTTTGTTAATGCCAATCAAACCAGTGAACATGCAGAACTGGTGGCGACCAAGGCCAGTGAAGCGAGCCAAAATGTGGACACGGTTGCGCAAAACGCAGAAGAGCTGGAAGTCTCTATTCATGAAATTGCTGAAAAAGTCATCCAATCTCAAGAGATTTCAGGCGAAGCCGTCACCCAAGTGGAAACCACAAACCAGTTGGTCTCAGGCTTAAGTGAAGCCTCAGATCAAATCGGTCAGGTGATCAATCTGATTAATGATATTGCAGGCCAAACAAACATGCTGGCCCTGAACGCCACAATTGAGGCCGCGCGTGCAGGCCAAGCCGGAAAAGGCTTTGCGGTGGTTGCAAGCGAGGTTAAGAAACTGGCAAATCAAACTGCACAGGCGACCGATCAAATTGCCAAGCAGGTTTCAAATATTCAAAATGCAACTCATCAGACAACAGGGGCCATGGAAACCATTGGCTCGGTCATTACACAAAGCAGTGATATTGCACAGATGATTGCAACGGCGGTGGAACAGCAAAATATTGCCATTAAAGAAATCACCCATAACGCCCATGAGGCCTCAGATGGCACACGGGCCATGTCTGAAACGATTGTGAAGGTGGAAGAGGCCGCTTCACAAACCAAATCAAATGCAGAAAATCTACAAGGCACATCCGATACCATGCAGAATATCTCAAAGGGCTTAACCATTGAGATTGAACATTTCTTTGATACTGTGCAAAAGCTAAAGGTTGATCCCCATGGCACACAGCCCAATATCATGAAAATTGATCTAGAAGAAGAAACAGCCCAAGAAGATGATCTTGAGCTGTTTTAATCGAGATTTATATAGTGTTTGATTACTCAGTATCCGGGCGTTTTTCACGCATGGTGACGAATTCTTCCGCCGCACTGGGGTGAATGCCGATAGTGGCGTCAAACTGGGCTTTGGTTGCGCCACATTTCATGGCGATGCCAATGCCTTGCATGATCTCTGCTGCATCCGGTCCCATCATATGGGCGCCGATTACTTTATCGCTTTCAGGCTCAACAATCAGCTTCATGAATGTGCGCTCATCACGCCCTGATAGGGTGTGTTTCATGGCTTTAAAACCGGATGTATAGACATCGATCTTGCCATAACGCTCGCGCGCTTGGGCTTCAGTCAGACCCACCACACCAAGGGGGGGCTGGGAGAAAACAGCAGAGGCAATATTGTCATAATCAACCGCCTTGTTATCTGCGCCAAAGAGATGTTCCACAAGGGCCATACCTTCAGCGAGCGCGACAGGGGTGAGGCAGACACGATCGGTCACATCGCCAATGGCGTAGATACTGTCAACGGAAGTCTTATAGTTGTCATCAACCTTGATCGCGCCTTTATCTGAAATCTCAACACCAGCTTGTTCAAGGCCAAGCCCGTTGATTTTAGGCTTGCGGCCTGTGGCATACATGATGGCATCTGTTTCAATGGTTTCGCCATCGCCTAAAACAATCTCATAATGATTGTCTTTTTTGGTGATACATTGGACTGTGGTGGAGCCCATGATATTGATGCCGCGTTTGGTCATTTCGCGCTCAAGCTCAGAGCGAAGGTCATCATCAAACCCGCGCAAGATACGATCAGCACGAATAATCTCAGTCACTTCTGATCCCATGCCTGCAAAAATACCGGCAAATTCCACCGCAATATAGCCCCCGCCTACAATCACGATGCGACGTGGTAGTTCTGGCAGGTCTAAAGCCTCATTTGAAGTAATGGCATGTTCAATGCCCGGTACATCGGGCAGTGTTGGCCAGCCGCCAACCGCGATGATGATTTTTTCTGCCGTGTAGCGTTTACCCGCGACTTCAACGGTATGTTCATCAATAAGGGTGCCGCGACCTTCTATGGTCTCCACACCATTGCTCGATAGGATATTGTTATAAATCCCGTTGAGGCGGGTGAGCTCACGGTTTTTGGTGTCAATGAGCTGGGGCCAGTCGATCTTTGAATTTACAGCACTCCAGCCAAAACCTTGGGAATCTTCAAAGGCAGAGGAATATTCAGATGCATAGACCAACAGCTTTTTAGGTACGCAGCCGCGCAAAACACATGTCCCGCCTACGCGGTCTTCTTCACAAACCGCAACGCGCTTGCCTTTTTGCGCTGCCATGCGCGAGGCGCGCACACCGCCGGAACCGGCACCAATGGTAAGAAGGTCGTAATCATACTGGGACATGGGGTGGCCTCTTTAATTTTAAAAATGATTTGCAATGAAGATAAGGCGATATGGGCAGGCGTCAAGCGCTTAAGGAGGATTGCGTCTTTTTCAGCTTGGTGAAAATTGCTTCTTTATGGGCATCCAAAACATCAAAGCCACCGATGAGATGATCATCAATAATGATTTGGGGAACTGTTTTTGCAGCTGTAATGCGTTCTTGCATGTCCTTGAATTTCGCAACAGTACTGACGTCATATTCAATATAAGGCACGTTATAGTCTTGAAACAAAGCTTTGGCCTTTTGGCAGAAGATGCAGCTTTCTTTTGTATAAATTTCTACAGCCATTTTTTTATCTCCGTCAATATAAGGAAAAAATAAGAGGAAGGGATTTTTGAAAGGGATGGAGGGCGTCCCTTCCTCTTTGGATGAAAAACCTTAGCGGTTCTTCAAGTAGTTCAACATTGTATCTGCATCAGATACTTCAAACGGGTCTGTTGGGCAGTTGTCAGAAAAACCGTCTTCAGAAAACAGCTGTTTAATTTCGCCATTTTCCACATACATGGAATAACGCCAGCTGCGCATGCCAAAACCAAGGTTGGACTTATCAACCAACATGCCCATTTTGCGGGTAAATTCTGCATTGCCATCAGGCAGCATGAAGACGTTCTCGCGACCCAGCTTTAGGCCCCACTGATACATAACGAATGCATCATTCACAGATAGGCAGATCACTTCATCAACGCCTTGGGCTTTAAGCTCACCGTATAGTGCTTCAAAGCGAGGCAGGTGTGTGGAGGAACAAGTTGGTGTGAATGCGCCGGGCAGGGCAAATACGACAACATTTTTACCGTCAAAGATTTCGCCTGACGTTAAGTCTTTCCATTCAAACGGGTTGTCGCCTTCAAGGGCATCGTTGCGAACGCGGGTTTTAAAAGTTACGTCAGGAACACGGTTTTGCATTTTAAATTCTCCAAGTGAGTTGTGTATGTGTCTTTGTCTGAAAGTGAAGATAGGAGGTTTAGTGAAATTAGTAAAATGAGTAATTTTTATTAATTTAATAGATTTTACCTATATATAAACTTTGTCATTCCTGCACGGCCTGTAACCCAGTAAACTAGGGTCAGGACCTATTAATTTATTGAGTTTGGCAGAGATGAATTTGAAGAAGGATTAGGCATAGTCCCCGCAGAAGTACTTGTACTTTAAGGGGGGTATAACGACAGCTTTCTTCAAATTCATCCTGTCCCTTCGGGATTTATTAAAAATGCCACAAATGCAGCGTCAAAGACTTTTGAAAGTACAAGTACTTCCTGCAAGCCATTTCCTTGCCTTGTGGTATTTTTAATAAACCAAACACATTAAATTAATAGGTCCTGACCCTAGGCCAAAGCCTGAGAGTGAAAATGGAGAGAAAAAGAATGATGAACTGGACCGACCTGTTGTGCACAGGACGCATCGGGGTAAAAGGTGAGGCAATGGTCGGGCGCGAAGAAAGCCCGTTTTTGCTGGACCTTGATCGCATTACATTTTCATCTTTCTTTCGCCGCTTACAAGATAAAACCCAAGTTCACCCCTTATCAGAAGGCGGGCGGGTACGTTCGCGCCTGACCCATAGTGTGGAAGTCGCCTCGGTTGGGCGCTCCCTTGGTTTTGGGGTGGGGCGCAAACTGATTGAAGCCGGGCGTGATATTCCTGAACATATTACCCCGCATGATTTTGGCTATATCGTGCAGGTGGCGTGCCTGTCCCATGATATTGGTAATCCGCCTTTTGGTCATGCTGGTGAATCTGCCATTGGGCAATGGTTTAAAGACCATGGCGATCAGGTGTTTGATGGGAGCATGACTGAGGCTGAGAAAGCTGATCTTTATAATTTTGAAGGCAACGCACAGGGCTTTCGCATTTTAAATAAGCTGGATTACTTTCGTGAAAGCGGGGGCTTTCGCATGTCTTATGCGACCCTTGGCGCCTTTACCAAATACCCCGGTGATGCCAGCCCAAAAGGACAGAAATATATAGAGGGCAAAAAGGCAGGGTTCTGTCAGGCGGAGAAAGACCTGTTTGAACAGATCGCCACCCGTTTGGGGCTGATTAAACGCGGGCAAGATACTTTATGGTGTCGCCATCCTTTGGCTTATCTTATGGAGGCGGCCGATGACATTTGTTATCGCGTGGCTGACCTTGAAGATGGGGTGACCATGGAATGTGTGTCTTTTGAAGCGGTAGAACATCATTTGGCCCCACTGGCCTGGTCCCATAAACATGGGGAGACCATTGCGGCGCGCCGGGAGGATTTGTTAAATGCAGCTTGGTATCAAGACATGTCGAAAAGTGAAAAGCTCGGCTTTTTGCGCTCCAAAGCCATTGGTAATTTAACCAAGGCAACAGTTGATGCCTTTATGGAAAATGAGGGTAAACTTCTCAGTGGTGAGCTTGATGAGGAGTTATTAGCGCTCACCCCATTTTCACAAGAAGCAGATGCTTGTAAAGTTTTTGCAGGCCAATCTATTTTTGGCACAACGCGCAAGCTTGAGATTGAAACGGCAAGCTTTGAAATTTTGGGCCAGTTGCTGAATTGTTTCAGCACTGCCCTGCTTGATTTTGAAAAAAATGAAGGTGATATTTCACGCACGACCCCACAAAATCAACGCCTTCTTAAGATGATGGATCTGCCTGTAACTTATGGTGTGGGGCGCTATGAACATTTGCTGCAAGTCACCGATTTTATATCTGGGCTTAGTGATCGTTCTGCTGTAAATCTTTATAAGGTTATAAAGGGTGTTTCACTTTGATGTGAAATTTAAGCTATTTATGAAAAAGATTTTCGCCTTACTTACGCTTCTTCTTTGTCTTTGTGCGCAAACCGCTTTTGCAAAGACCTATAAGGTTGCGTTGGCGAATATCCCCCCTTATGCCTTTAATGATGAAAATAACAATGCCAATGGCATTTTGGTTGATGTGACCCGTGATGCCTTTCAGCGCTTGGGCCATCAAGTGACGTTTAACTTTTATCCATGGGCGCGTTCCATCCAGAATGTAAAGACCGGACGTGTGGATGCGATTACGCCTTTTTTCCATTCTGATGAACGCGCTGAATATACCCATTTTGTGGGCAAGGGTGTTCTCACCATGGAGCTGCAGTTTTTCAAGTCGGTTACTGAAGATTTTAAGGTGTCCACATTAGAACAAGCCGCAGCTTACCGTATCGCAAAAGTCAGCAAAGCCTCTATGGGGGAGCGCTTTTCAGCCTATGAAAAAGCGGGTAAGTTGAAAGTGGATTATGTCCCCAATACCTTAACCGGTTTGAAAGTGATGTTAGCGGGGCGCACAGACCTCTTTGCGAGTGTACGCACCATTGCACTTTATGCAGCCAATAGTGCAGGCTTTGCAAAAGCGGTTGGCCCAGCGGGTAAACCGTTTGATCAACGCCAAGCCTATCTGGCTTTTTCGCGCAAGACTATGGATCAAGAGACGTGTGATCTGTTGGTTAATGAGATTGAACTTATGCGAAAAGCGGGGCGTATTGATGAGATCATTAAAAAGTACGTGAACTGATGAATAATAAAAGCCTGCTTTATATTGCCATTAGCCTTGCTGCCATCGCGGCGGTGGGCGTTTATGTGCAAAACAGCCAAGTTCTCCCCTTAATTGATGCAAAAAATGTTGAGATGGTTCAACAAGGCAAGCCGCTTTATTATATTCATTGTGCTTCTTGTCACGGCAAAAACCGTGAGGGGGAAGTTAAGGAATGGCGTGTGCGAAAAAATGATGGGACTTTCCCGGCCCCGCCTCATGATGAGACAGGCCATACATGGCATCATAATGATAAATATTTGTTTGATTACACGCGCCTTGGCGGCCAGAAAATGGTGCCGGATGATTATAAAAGCGCCATGCCGGGCTTTGGTGATAAAATGACTAATTCAGAAATAAGAGCCGTGCTTGCTTTTATCAAAAGCCGATGGCCTGAGGCTATTCAAACCCGCCAGCAGGAAATGAATTAGGCTGCCTAATGTGTGGGGCTTTTGGGGATCACGCCCAAGCCATTTAAATCGGCCATAACCTGTTTAAAGATATCGACGGCTTTATCCATATCCTTAAGCTTACCAGATGTTTCAATGCTGGTTAGGATAACGCTCTGGAAGTCCGTAACGCTGCTGGCCCCACTGGCGTGAAGCTGGCAGATCAGTTTGTGCAAACTCACCCCATAAAGCTGATCGTCTTCTTTATATGGCGATGTAATGAGTTTGCCACCAATTTCTAAATATTCTTGAGACTGATACATAATGGCCTGTTTATTCGATTCCCTATAACTTTTCTAAATATTCTATTGGGAGTGGAATAATTTGGCATCACTCATTTGAGTGATAATAAAGAATAAATAGCTTCAGGTATCGGTCGGCTTTTCAGCAGGCGCTTCTTTTTTAGGTAGGGGCAGGATATCGCCAAAGAAGTCATCCAGAAGCTTCTCTAGCTGCTCTGCTTTCTTGCGGATAAAAGGCTCACTGTTAGAAATACCAACCTTTCCTGCGCATTGGGCTTCAACGCCTGCGCATTGTGCAACACAAGCAGCAGGGCTGTTGTCTTCCTTTTGCTCAAAGCAGTTTTGAACACATTGATTGTGGTTTGAAACGCAGTTTCGCAGCGACTCATCAGCCTGTGCAGAGGGCGAGAAAAGCAGTAAAGCTAGTATAATAAAGAGGGGTTTCATCGTCATTCTCCTTAATGCTCCTTTTTAAAATACCCTAAAAAGGCAATAACGCCAAACAGTTGCTTATTTTGCATTTTTAATAAACGCCTAATGTTCCCATATGGGGATATTGGCTTTAAGTAAACTTCCTTATGTTCTCTTAAAAAGAGTATAGCTAAGCACAAGACCTAATTGAAAAGGGGGTGCTGGAATGAAAAAGATCATTTGGAATAGAGATCAATTCAGCATTGGCGATGATGCGCTTAATAGGCAAAATCAGAGAGTTGCCGACATCATAAATCTCTGTATGCATAACCCTGACTTACTGCTGAATGTAGAGTTTAGGGCGAGCCTCATTGCGGAATTGATGGAGTATTCTGAAGGCTATTTGGCCTATAAAGAAAATATTCTCAAAGACATTGGCTGTATCGGTTTAGAAAAACATGCGCTTTATCATTGGAAATATCTTGAAGAATTATCCCAATTGGTCACCTCTATTGAAAATGATGAGAAGCAGTTTTCAGTGGAATTTATGGAGTTCATCACCCAATGGTGGAACCGCCAGATTGTCCTTGAAGATAAAAAGTGCCGGGAGTGTTTTGAAACCGGTAAGAAGGTTCGAGATGATGAGGCATGTATGAGCACTCAAAACCAAGACGGTTTTAGCCACCATATCTCAGTTGAACATTCTATCTTTCAGTCTTTGATGGATAAAGTTAAGAAGTAAGCTTGGATTTTTAAAGTGGCTTTTTTGTGAGGCACTGTTTTAAAGCTGAATTGAATTTATCCAAAAAAGCGGTGTTTTTAGCTAAGAAAGCTTTTGAAAAATAAACACCTTGTGAGACTTCGCGTGCAATGTAGGTTGTGAATGTTTCAGCCGCTTTATTTTTTTTGACAAGTCGATCGTAGTTTATTTGGTTCTCAACAAGTACCTGTGAGTGGCCTGTGATTAAATGGTACATTGCGCCTTCCATGGTAGGCGCCTCGATGATGCGTCCTTTAATTTTCCCATCGTCCTGGTGGGACTTTAGCCATCTTAATTTTGCGGTCCCAATGTTCGCCGTAAAAGATTGCGACCAGAATTCATTTTGATCATTAGGGGTTGGTGTTTTATTTTTTTGAATAAAGAGCCAGTTATTGGACAGCACCCCGTGGGAGCGTACCGCATAGGCGTCTCTGGCTTTTGTTTGTGTTGCAACAAAAAAGCCATGGTATTTATTATATTGAGTGCCTTGCTGAGCCCTTTTCCACGGCACCATGATTATCTCATAGGGTTGTTCCATTTTCTTTAAGGAACATTCGATTTTTTCTTGGGCCAAATCTGAAATATGGGAAACAGGTTGTCGCGCAAGTTTGAGGGTCTGAGCCTGCGCATCACAAAAACCAATGGTAAATACCCCAACAAGAACTGCTAAAGTAAACTTATGCATAGCTTTTGCCTCCCCCTTATGAACTTTACATCTTATATTATGCATGATGAAAGAAGATGCCAAGTTTAATATTATGATGAAAATTATTTCCACAGTCGCACAGGATGCCACATCGGCATGGTTAAATATCCATTTGTAATGATATCTCAAGGTCCCAAAATACCAATTTTGCCTAAAAAAGGTGGATCAGGGGGCTTGTTTTCATAAAAACACACTAGATTTGTATTTCTAATGTTGATTTATTTGACTATTCATAGGAACGTGGTTGATCATTCATGCTGTTTTGTTTAAGAAGCGCGACCAATATATTGTTAAAGGATATCTAAGATGAAGAAAACCGATCTTGTGGCTGCTGTAGCAACTACTTCTGAGCTTACTAAAGCCGATGCTGCGGCTGCAACTGATGCTGTGTTTGATGCCATTTCTGGTGCACTTAAAGACGGTGATACTGTGCAACTGGTTGGATTTGGTTCATTCTCAATTTCTGAACGTGCTGCCCGTGAAGGTCGTAACCCACGCACTGGTGAGACAATCCAAATCGCAGCTGCCAAACAGCCTAAGTTCAAGGCTGGTAAAGGTCTTAAAGACGCTGTAAATGCGTAATTAATGGTGGGGACGCTTATCGTCCCCATTCCATTATTGTGTTCTGATTGAAAAATTATATGTTTGGAATTTCAATGGTTTTAATATCATAGTGTTGCCAGACATTATCTCGACCAAAGGGGTCGTTATATAGCCAATCCATTAAGGCATCTTGATCTTTAGCTTCGACAAAAAGCGTAGAGCCTGTCTTATTGCCATTTTCATCAACGATTGTGCCACCCAATAAAAAAGAGCCTTCCGCCTTTTTATTTTGCAGATAAACTAAATGTTCTGCCCATGCCGATTCGCGACGTTGTGGCGCAGCTTCATCGGTTCCATCAAGCGCTGTTATATGAAATTGCATTCGTTTATTCCACGGTCACCGATTTCGCAAGGTTTCGCGGCTGGTCTACGTCTGTACCTTTATGAACAGCCACATGATAGGCCAAGAGCTGTACAGGGATGGAATAGAGGATGGGGGCAACAAAAGGTTCTACATCGGGCATAGCAACGCTTGCCATGGAATGATCCGCCATTTTCTCACAGCCCTGTTTATCAGCCATAAAGATCACGCGACCACCACGGGCAACCACTTCTTGGGTGTTAGAGGCGGTTTTTTCAAAGTTGCTGTCGCTTGGGGCTAAAACGATAACGGGCACGCTTTCATCGATTAAGGCGATAGGGCCGTGTTTCATTTCGCCTGCGGCATAGCCCTCAGCATGGATGTAGGAAATTTCCTTAAGCTTGAGCGCACCTTCCATGGCAATGGGGAAGCTCGCACCGCGCCCCAGATAAAGCACATCACGGGCTTCTGCCACACTATGGGCGATGTCGCGCAAGGACTCATCATGGTTGAGAATTTCTGTAACGCGTGCAGGTACCTCAGCGATGGATTTACACAGGCGGGCCTCTAATGTGGGGTCAATCGCGCCTTTGGCTTTTGCCAAGGCAATGGAAAAACACGCCAAAACGGTAAGCTGTGTGGTGAAGGCTTTGGTTGAGGCAACGCCAATTTCAGGGCCAGCGTGAGTGTGTAATACCGCATGAGATTCCCGCTCCATGGAGCTTTCCGGCACATTCACGATGGACATAATATGCTGGTCTTGGGATTTGGCATAACGAAGGGCAGCAAGAGTGTCCGCAGTTTCACCTGATTGGGAAATAAACAGGGAAAGACCACCTTTTTCCATGGGGGCTTCGCGATAACGAAACTCTGAGGCTACATCAATTTCAACACCGATGCGGGCATATTGTTCAATCCAGTATTTGGCAACCAGCCCGGCATAAAAAGAGGTGCCGCAAGCTACAATGGTAATGCGGGGGATGGTTGCCAGATCAAACGGGAAATCCGGCATGGAAATGGTTTGTGCCGTGGGGTTAAAGAAACTTGCCAGTGTGTCACCAATGACTTGGGGCTGCTCAAAGATTTCCTTAAGCATATAATGGCGATGCTCGCCCTTACCAATGAGCGCACCAGACATGGCGGTTTCACGAATTTCACGGCTGACTTCTTGATCATCTTCATTATAAAAAGTCACCTGATCGCGCTTTAACACCACCCAATCACCTTCATCAAGATAGGCAATTTTTTTGGTCAGTGGCGCAAGGGCCATGGCGTCAGAACCAAGATACATTTCACCTTCGCCAAAGCCAACGGCTAGGGGGCTACCACGGCGTGCACCGATTAAAAGGTCATCTTCACCCGCAAAAATAATCCCAAGGGCAAAGGCACCATCAAGGCGTTTAAGCGTTGTCTTTACTGCCTCAATGGGGCTCACGCCCTCATTCAGGTAGCTTGTAATCAGAAGAGGGACAACTTCACTATCGGTTTCAGAATGGGGCGTGAAGCCTTTTTCAACCAGCTCTGCGCGCAGTTCCTGAAAATTCTCAATAATGCCGTTATGGACCACAGCCACGCGCTCAGTTGCATGGGGGTGGGCATTGGTTTCATTGGGAATGCCATGGGTGGCCCAGCGGGTATGACCGATGCCGATGGTGCCTGCTGTTGGGCGCTCGTTTAATGTGTTTTCAAGATTGATGATTTTACCTTCTGCGCGGCGTCGTTCAATTTTTCCATCAGGCAGGGTGGCAATTCCTGCTGAGTCATAGCCGCGATATTCAAGGCGCTTGAGCCCTTCCACCAATAAGGGGGCAGCTTCTTTTTTACCGATAAATCCGACAATTCCGCACATGGTTTATCTCTCTTATTTTTTCGCCTTGGCCGCAGCTTGGCGGCTTCTGAATTTTTCTGCCCATTTGGCAAAGCTCTTTTGTGGGGCGCGTGTTAGGCCCAGATCACCACTTTTTACATCTTTGGCAATGGTGCTGCCTGCGCCCACATTGGCCCCATCGCCAATGCGCACAGGCGCGACAAGGGCGGTGTTGGACCCGATAAAGGCTTCTGCACCGATATCCGTATGATATTTAAAATAGCCATCATAATTACAGGTGATTGTGCCAGCGCCAATATTGGCCCCGGGCCCCACACGGGCATCCCCAATGTAGCTCAGGTGATTAACCTTGGCACCTTCTTCTATTAGGGCCTTTTTAATCTCAACGAAATTGCCGACCTTGACACCGTCTTTTAAATCCGCACCCGGGCGCAGGCGCGCATATGGCCCCATCACTACACCACGGCCCACATTGCATTCTTCTAGATGGGAAAAGGCCTTAACGGTGACAAAATCATTTACTTTAACGCGTGGGCCAAAAAAGACATTGGGCTCAATCACCACATCTTTACCCAACTCAGTGTCATAACTAAAATAGGTTGTTGCGGGGTCCAGCAAGGTTGCGCCATTGACCATGGCCTTGTGGCGCAGCTGGTCTTGCACGATGGCTTCAGCGCGTGCCAGTTCCACACGGGAATTCACCCCTAAAAGCTCTTCTTCTTCACCTTCAACAACGCTGCAGCTCAAACCCTCTTGGCGCGCTAAGGCGACGATATCGGTCAGGTAATATTCACCTGCCGCGTTGTCATTGGTGATGGCATCAAGCAGGCCAAAAAGTTTTTGGCCGTTGACACACATGACACCAGAATTGCACAGGGTAATGGCGCGTTGTTCTTCAGTTGCATCTTTAAATTCAACAATGGCCTGAAGCGCGTTGGCCTCATCCACCACAAGGCGACCATAAGCTCCGGGGTGATCTGGGCGAAAACCAAGCACGACCACATCACTTTGGGCGCGCGCTTCAATCATGCGTGAGAACGTATCAGGCGAGATCAAAGGAGTATCGCCAAAGGCAATGATCACATTATCTTCATCACCCGCAACCACATCTTTGGCGGCTAAAACCGCATGGCCTGTACCTAAGCGATCGACTTGCACGGCTGTTTTATGGGGGGCAACGGCCTTTTCCAAGGCAGGCATGTCCGGCCCGATAACCGCAATGATCTCTTCAACGCCAGCCGTTTGCAAGTTGGCGATCACATGGTTGACCATGGGACGACCGGCAAGAGGGTGCATGACTTTGGGTTTTGTCGATTTCATGCGGGTGCCAAGGCCCGCGGCAAGTACAATGGCAGCTGATTTTGATGAAGTCATAGATCAATGAGACACATAAAAAGAATGACGCAAATATTTTGTAGTCTTTTTAAGCTGAAAACGGCCAAAGCGCAAATTTAAAGATGCGCCTAAAAGCCAAGAAAAACCTTATTTTTTATCAAATAGGGCGTTTGTGATCTTTTCCAGTGTTAAATTCAGGTCCAAAGGCTTGGTGAGATATTCATCAAAGCCCGCAGAAAGGCCACGCGCCACATCTTTTTCCATGGCGTTGGCACTCAGGGCAAAAACGGGGCAGTCTTGGGTTGGTTTTAAGCCTTCAAAGACTTTATATCCGCTAATGCCGGGCAGGTTGATATCAACTAAAATCAGGTCAAACTTTTGATTATTGGTGAGCTCCAAGCCAAGCTCACCCGTATGAGCGCTGAGCATTTCGACATGGGGGACCTGCTTGATCAATTCTTCAAGCACCAACAAATTGGCTGCATTGTCTTCCACATAAAGGATTTTTTTAGCGGGTGCCTGTTGAGGGGGTACGGGCTGACAAGGTGAGGATTGATGTTCTTCATATTCAGCCTGTGTGTTTTCCCCTTGGGCAAGGGGGATGAAAACACTAAAGCAGCTGCCTTTCCCCGGTGTGCTTTCAACTTCCATATAGCCTTTCATCATTTTAAGCAGGTTTTTGGTGATGGTCAGGCCGATGCCTGTGCCTTCAATCTCGCTATTTTCTTCATTTAAGCGGCTAAAAGGTTTGAAAAGTGACTTCATGCCTTCTGGTGAAATGCCTTTTCCGGTATCGCGCACATCAAAGCGCATGTAGCTCTCGAACGTATTGATCTCTAAAAAAACATGACCATTTTCGGTGTTATATTTGGCGGCATTGGACAGTAGATTAATCAGCACCTGTTTAAGGCGCATCTTATCAGCCGTAATGGTTTTGCGCCTCTCCATCACATGATGGGGCATATCAAAGCTGACATTATAGTTGGACATGATCGGGTTCACCAGATCAAGGCTATCATCAATGACTTCGCCCACCCTGAAGGTTTCAATATTCAGGCTGACTTTTCCGGCCTCGATTTTAGCCAGATCAAGAATGTCATTGATCAGTTCCAGCAGATGTTTACCGCTATTGATAATTTGTCCGATGTAATCCTTTTGCTTTGTATTTAGCGGTGGATCAGAGGGGAAATTGAAAAGCTGGGCAAAACCGAGAATACCGTTCAGCGGGGTTCTGAGTTCATGGCTCATGTTGGAGAGAAAATCGGACTTGGCCTGATTGGCGTTATCGGCTTCGATTTTAGCCTGTTCCAACTTTTTCTCAATTTGGCGGCGTTCTTCAATTTCTTTTTCCAGCACCATGGTGCGTTCATGAACGCGTTCTTCCAAATGATCACGGGCATCTTGTAAGGCTTTTTCAGCGAGTTTGCGCTCCGTAATATCGCGCCCTTCTAAAATGCCATAATGGTTATGCTCGACTTTTACCCATTTAAAATCAAAGAGGTAATAATGTTCAGTTTGATCAGTTGAAAGGCGATGACCTTCAAACAGCATGGAGCCTTCATCAAAACTTTCAATCTGTTTGAGGATCTCTTCCTCAATATGGAAACCGGAAAGGTCCAGTTTGATGAGGTCTTTTTCTGGAATGGAGAAAAGCTCTTTTGCTTTTTGGTTGGAATCCACAATGCGACGGTTTTGCGCATCAATGATCAAAAAGGCATTAGAGGCCAGATCAATGAGTTTTTGAAAACGCTCAAGCTCACTCACATGGGCGCGCAGTTGTGGGTAGTAGTTTTTGCGCGCAGAACGCTCGCCAAGGCCGACGATCTTGGCAAGTTCATCGGCTTGGGGCGTGGGTGGGTTAGAGCGCCTCTTCATATACGCACTCAATATCGCGGCGGTTCGGGGTTCTTGGGTTGGTGATCATACAGGGGTCAATCAAGGCATTATGGGCGAGATCAGGAATGTCAGAAATCTTCACCCCCTTGGCGGCGAGCTTGTCTTTTATACCAACCAGGCTTGAAAGATCTTCAATGGCTTGAAGGACGCGTTTGGTTTTTTTCTTCGTGGGCATACCTTGAAGATCAAGACCAAATTTATCACCGATAATATCTACCCGTTCAGGGACTTCGCTTGCGTTAAATTCCACCACATGGCGCAGCAAAATGGCGTTACATTCCCCATGGGGTAGGTCCAGCAAGCCACCAAGGCTATGGGCCATGGCGTGAACCGCGCCCAAGCTTGCATTGGAAAAGGCCAATCCTGCGTGCAGGCATCCCATGGTGACCTTGGAGCGCATATCCATGTCATTGGGGTTTTCCATCACTTTGGGCAGGGCCTCTAAAAGATAGTCCATACCTTGCAGCGCATGCATATCGGTCATGGAGGAATTGGCTTTTGAAAAATAGGCTTCAATGGCATGAACAAGGGAGTCCATGCCCGTACAAGCCGTAAGATGCGCATCCATGGTCAGGCTGGTTTCAGGATCAATTAGGGAAACATCGGGCACCACGGTTTTGCTGATGATGGCATATTTACGATATTCAGCCAGATTGGTAATGATGGAAAATTGTGAGACATCAGCCGCTGTGCCGCTGGTGGTGGGAATGCAGATCAAGGGTGGGCCGGGGATATCAACTTGATCGACTCCTTCAAATTTATCCACATGGGTCTGGTTGGTGACTGCAATGCCAATGCCTTTGGCGCAATCCATGGGGCTGCCCCCGCCAATGGCGATGACCACGTCACAGTCATGTTCAAGATAAACACGCGCGCCTTCCATGACTTCGGTATTGCGCGGATTTGGCGTGACTTTATCAAACACCACATGGTCGATGTTTTCTTTGGTGAGTTCTCCCACCACATCACCGACCCATCCCGCCTTGATCACGCCGGGGTCTGTCACCACAAGGGCTTTTGTGCCTGCAAAATTATGTACGTATCTGGCTGCGAGTTTTCTTGCGCCCACACCGACAATAAATTCGGGGGCGACAAATTTACGCAGTTCTTGGATGTTACCCATTCTTCCTGCTCCCTAGAAGATTACTATTCATTTTTCTTTTTATTTAAAATAGTGTACGCCACTTATCACGTTTTGTCGATGAGCTGAAAAGATAGGTAGATATGGCCTTTAAAGCGATAATTTTTGATTTGGATGGCACGCTGATTGATAGTGCACCAGACTTGCGAACAGCTTGTAATAAAGTACTGGCCCAACATGGGCGACGCGCCATTACGCTTGTTGAGACCATGAAGTTTGTTGGCAATGGCGCACCCAAATTGGTGGAACGTGCTTTTGCCGCCACCGGTGATGAAGTGAGCCTTGATGAAATACCTGCTTTGACAAAAGAGTTTCTTGGATTTTATGAAGGTCATGAGGCTGATGAAACCAAAGCCTATGACGGGGCGATGGAGTGTTTGAAGGCTTTAAAGGATAAGGGCTATCGCTTGGCCCTTTGCACCAATAAGCCTAAAGGCCCGACTGTGAATTTATTGCGCGATTTGGCAATGGCTGACTTTTTTGAAGTGGTGCTGGGCGGGGATGAGCTTGAGCGCAAAAAACCTGACCCGCAGATGATCCATCATGTTCTTGATCAGTTGAGCTTAAGCGTTGATGAAGCCATTATGGTGGGTGACAGCCCCAATGATATTGATGGGGCCAAAAATGCAGGTATGGCAAATATTGCGGTTTCTTTTGGTTATCGCAAAGTCCCTGTTGAAGAGATGGGCGCGGACCATGTGGTTGATCATCTCAAAGAGATCGTTGAGTTGATCGGCTAAGTCCTATCTTCTTTTGCGCTTTGGCTTGCGGGTGTCTTGTTTATCTTTAAAGTCGCGTCTGCCCTTACCGGAATGGGTGGTGAGGAATTCCTGTTTTTTATGTTTGCGCCCGGTGCGTGAACCTTCACCGCCTTTGCCGCCCGTGCCTTTGGGTTGCCAGCTTGGCACAAGGTGTTTTTTACCATTGCCGATGAGGTCAGCGCGGCCCATATTTTTTAAGGCTTCGCGCAGTAGGGGCCAGTTTTCTGCATCGTGATAACGCAAGAACGCTTTATGTAGGCGACGTTGTTTTAAGCCCTTGGCCGTGCTCACATGTTCAGACCCGCGACGGCGTACAGGCTTGATCGGGTCGCGCTCAGAATAATACATGGCGGTTGAGATCGACATGGGCGTTGGGGTAAAGGCCTGAACCTGATCGGCGCGATATTTATTGCGCTTAAGCCAAAGGGCAAGGTTCATCATATCTTCATCAGAACAGCCCGGATGGGCGGCAATGAAATAAGGAATAAGGTAATATTCTTTACCGGCTTTTTTCGCGGCTAAATCAAACATCTGTTTGAATTTATCGTATGAGCCAATGCCCGGTTTCATCATTTTTGAAAGCGGGCCATCCTCGGTATGTTCCGGTGCGATTTTAAGGTAGCCACCCACATGATGGGTGACGAGCTCTTTAATATAGGTTGGGCTTTTTACCGCTAAGTCATAGCGCAAGCCCGAGCCGATGGAGATTTTCTTAACACCGCGCACATCGCGCGCTTTGCGATAAAGTTCAATCAGGCTTTCATGGTTGGTATCAAGGTTCTTACAGATACCGGGATGCACACAGGATAAGCGCCGACATGTTTCTTGAATTTTATCATCCTTGCAGGCAAGGCGATACATATTGGCAGTTGGCCCACCAAGATCAGAAATTTGCCCTTTAAACCCATCCACCTTATCGCGCATTTCTTCGATTTCATGCAAGATGGATTCATGACTGCGGTTTTGAATGATGCGGCCTTCATGCTCGGTAATTGAGCAGAAAGAACAACCGCCAAAACAGCCCCGCATAATATTGATGGAAAATTTAATCATGTCCCAGGCAGGAATGCGCGCATCACCATATGTGGGGTGTGGGTTGCGCGCATAGGGGTGATCGAACACCCAATCCATTTCCTTAGTGGTCAAGGGAATGGGGGGTGGGGTGATCCAGACATCGCGTTTGCCATGGGCCTGAACCAGCGGGCGGGCATTACCGGGATTACTTTCAAGATGTAAAACGCGTGAAGCTTGGGCATAGACTTCTTTATCATCGCGCACGGTCTCATAAGATGGAATGCGCACAACGGTTTTTTCTTCCCCGCGTTGCTCACGCATGGGCGCTTCATCAATGGAGGACATGTCAACTTCTGTCCAGTCATCTAATGAAGCATCGCGCATTAAGGCACAGCCGCGCACATCAAAGAAGGTTTTTGGGTCTTGATCCTTGGCAATGCGATGGGCGACTTCCACAAGGGCGCGCTCGGCATTACCATAAAGCAGGATATCGGCCTTACTATCAAGCAAGATGGAACGGCGCACTTTATCAGACCAATAATCAAAATGGGCAATGCGGCGCAAAGAGGCTTCAATCCCGCCAATGACAATGGGCACACCTTTATAGGCTTCGCGACAACGTTGGGAATAAACCACAACGGCGCGATCAGGGCGCTTGCCACCTTCATCATTGGGGGTGTAGCTGTCGTTTGAGCGAATGCGACGATCCGCCGTATAACGGTTGACCATACTGTCCATATTGCCGGACGTGACACCAAAAAACAGATTGGGTTTGCCCAGTGCTTTAAACGGGTCAGCCGTTTGCCAATCGGGTTGGGCGATAATGCCAACGCGGAAACCTTGGGCTTCAAGCGTGCGCCCGATCACCGCCATGCCAAAGCTGGGATGATCCACATAGGCATCGCCTGTGACTAAAATAATGTCGCAACTGTCCCAACCAAGCTGGTCCATTTCTTCTTTGGACATGGGCAAAAAAGGCGCCACACCGAAACGGTGCGCCCAATATTTGCGATAGCTGGTTAGCTCAGATGTTTTGTTCTTATTTGGGGACTGTGGCATAATACATAATGGTCTATAATTTGATGTGTGTTCTACCCAGATTATGGAGAGAATACCAGATAAATCCGACCTGGCTTGTCGGTTTTCAAGCCCTGTTGGTAAAAAAATAATGAAACTACGTTTTTAAAAGCAGGCAAAAAAGATGCTAAAACTCAATAAACATAAAGCAATCTGTGCCTTAGCGAGTGCTCTGGATTATGTCGGTGTTGATGACCTTTTTCATGGTCACCGTGTGGGGGCTATGGCCTTACAGATGGCAAAACATATGGGATGGTCCGATAGGGACTGCCTTTTTGTTACTCACCTTGGATTGCTTCATGATTGCGGGGTGTCGTCTTCGCTAGAACATGGCAGCCTGACCAAAGAGATGGAATGGACAGGTGCACAAGAGCATTGTATCCGCGGTTATGAGTATCTTAATAACTGTTCCTTGTTAAAAGAATTTGCACTGCCTGTGCGCCACCATCATGACCGATGGGAATGTCTGACCAATTTAGATCTGCCGGACAAGATAAAACGTTTGGCTAATTTGATCTTTCTCTCAGACCGTATTGACGTGCTGGCCGCGCATGAGCGTGCCCAAGACCCTATGCATAGCCCGTTGATTTTGATTAAATCAGGTATTTTTGATCAAGTGAAAAAATCATCTGGTGATCTGTTTGATCCTGAGCTTGTTGATGTGTTTCTAGAGGTGGCACAGGCCGATGCTTTTTGGTTTAACTGTGGGCCTGAAGCAATTGAAAGTCTTTTGGATGGGTTGCAGCCCGAAAATGACCAACTTCATATTTCCGGTCAGAATGTGCATGATTTCTCCTTGTTAATCGGGCGTATCATTGATGCGAAAAGCCCTTTTACCCACGAACATTCCGTCAAGGTCGCCAAACTATCGCGCTATATGGCTGAGCTTTGTGGTTTTAGCGGTAACGTTCTAGATGATATTGAGGTTGCCGGGCTTCTTCATGATGCCGGTAAATTGCGTGTGCCTGATGAAATTCTGGAAAAAGCCGGACCGTTGGATGTGCAAGAACGCGCGGTTATTCGCCGTCATAGTTTTGACTCCGCACTGGTTTTACATAATGTGATCCCGGATAGCCGGATTACGCGCTGGGTTGCCATGCATCATGAGCGTTGGGATGGCTCGGGCTATCCTTATAGTTTGGATAAAACTCAGATTGAGCGCGAAGCCCATATTTTGGCGGTGTGTGATGTTTTTCAGGCCTTGGTGCAAAAGCGCCCTTATCGTGAAAGCTTAAGTGCGGATGTGGTGTTGGATATCATTTCCAAGCAAACGGAAGAAGGCGCGTTTGATCCAGAGCTTATTACTTTGCTGGAAACGCATCTGACCGAATTTTATGTGATGGCGAGCTGATTATTTGGGTGGTGTGCAGATTGGGAAATCAATAAAGAAAGTTGTGCCTTCACCGACAACACTTTCAAAACTAACTTCTCCGCCCATGGCCTTGGCAAGGCGCAAGACAAGGGGCAGGCCCACGCCTGTACCTTCAACCATTTCATCAATGCGCTGGCTGCGAAAAAACGGCTCAAAAACCTTTTCACGGTCTTCCTCGCTAATGCCGTAGCCTGTGTCTTGTACAAATAACTGGATGGTTTCCTCATCAGGATTACGACACCCAATGGTGACTTTACCGCCTTCACGATTATATTTAATGGCATTGTTAATCAGGTTGAGCAAAACCTGTTTTAAGCGGCGTCGGTCCACATGGACATAACAGTCTGAACCGGGGTTGCCGATGATCTCGATATTTTTCTCATTGGCCAGTGGGGTGCAGATGGCATAGCACTCTTTAAACACTTCAATGGGCTTAAATGTTTCAGGGGAAAGAGGGATTTTACCACTTTCCACATGGGCCATATCCAGCACGTCATTGACCAAACTTAAAAGCAGGTTACCCGCCTGAATAATTTGGCTAAGCCAGTTTTGTTCTTTTTCACTAATTGATTTATTGTGGTTTTGGTCCAGCAATTGGGCAAAGCCGAGGATGCCGTTAAGTGGTGTGCGCAATTCATGGCTCATACTGGAAAGAAAGGCTGTTTTGGCGTTACTGGCTTTTTCTGTATCGCTGAGGGCTTGTTTAAGCTCAGCGGTGCGTTGTTGCACGAGTTGGTCCATGTTTTCATTAAGTTCAAGCAGCTCATCATGGGCTGTTTTGAGCTCAAGTGATTTTTTAATGGTAAAGAGTGTGATGGCTACAAGGGTGAGAATGATGAAAAAGATTGCAAGGCCAAAACGCTCAAAAATCGACTGAATAATATGGGGGTGCCCGGCTATATTAAGGATAGCTGTCGTTGTATTGGAGTTTGACAGGATAGGGATTTGAACCCCATCCCCAGAAGGGGTGTTTAAACTTAGGCTTGGTAAGTCATAGTCTTTGGAAATATCATTCCAAAAACGCTCTGAGGCATGTTTTAGGACAACCAGAACATATTTTTCAGAAGCTTTGCGTGTTTTGTTTTGCGCCTCTTGAGAGGACTGATAGGTAAATGCACCCACCCCCAAGACATATAATTTTCCGTCAATATTAATCCAGTCTGAGATGACTTTATAGTCTTTAGGCGCTGTGTTGCGAAGCTGGTTTGCAAGCTTGAGGATATCGGGAATTGTACTGAGCTTAGAGGGCAATTCATGATCGCTATTAAAGCGCATGAATTTTTTATTTTGCGGGTCAAGAACGAGTGTTGTGATGAAATCATATGTTTCGATCATATAAGAGCCGATATTGTCATCGGCAAATTCCATATTTTTCTTTTCAATGATTTCTTCAACAGCTTCATTCCACAGGGTGTATTCCTGTACTGCAACACCCACGTGTTTGGGTTGTTGGTTTATGACGGCTTTTACAAAACGGCTGCGTTCTTGGTTAATCCGGTGGTCTTGAATATGGACAATATCAAGGACAAAATAGCTCATGATGACAAGAGCCGATATAGGGGCCAGAACAAGTGCGAATATGCGTTTTCTCACAAACCTCATAGTGCCCCTTCAGATCTATTTTTGAATAGTTGGACAATTATTGCATAACTAAGCATGAGGATAAATTGTATTTTCTTTACGCTGCGCGTTTATTGCCCCATGCCAAAACATGAAGCTGTGGCAAAACGCAAGCTTTTTGCCAACGGTCTTGGGCGACTTTTTCAGCCAGCCAGCGTAAACGCTCTAACACACCATCAATATCTGCGTCACTCTGATCATCAACCATATGGTTGCCTGCTTGTAAATAAAGCGGGAGCTGAGGGAAAAGCTTGGCAGCTAATTGGGCATATTTATAATCAGCTTCATCAAAAATGACGATTTTCAGGCTGATGTTTGTCTTTGAGCCCGCCGCCTCAACACAGTCCTTAAAAAGGGACCAGTCTGTCTCAATACCTGATGAAGGCGGCTTGGGGCTTAAGGTGAGGTTATCCAGTTTGGAAAACCAGTCCCGGGCAAGGCTGCCTTGGGTTTCCATGGAAAAATCATAACCTTTTTCTTGGCCAAGTTCGATCAACTCGCCCAAGGGCTGCATGGCGGGGTTTCCCCCTGATAATGTTACGCTCATGGGTGTGTTCTGGCTGAGCTGTTCAATTTCTGCCATCACGTCAGCAGCCATAACTTTGCGCCAATCATTGGCATGGGCTGTATCAACCGCATATAGGGTATCACACCAAGAGCAGCGATAATCACAGCCTGCGGTGCGCACAAAAACGGTTGGGCGACCAATTTGGGCACCTTCACCTTGAATGGTGGGGCCAAAGATTTCACAAATGTTGATGGGTTTGCTCATGGTCGATACTCCGCCCATGTTTTTGGTGTTTCACTGATGCGCACAGCGACCACTTCAGACCAACGCGCATGAGCCCAGTTATATAAATGCTGGGCCATGAGTTCTGCTGTGGTGTTATTTTCACCTAAAACGTCATTGAGGTGACGGTGATCAAGCTCATCATCAATATAGTTTTTAAGGTCTGAGAGTTCGCGATAATCACGCACAAATCCAACAGAATTTAGCGTGTCAGACTGCAAGACCACTTCGCAAATATAGTTGTGACCATGAAGACGCGAACAAGGGTGATCATCTGCCAGCCCATGAAGCTGGTGAGAGGCGGAAAAGTGGAACTGTTTGGAAATGGTAAACATGGCTCATTACACCTTTTCAGCCTGATGGTTTTCACGCGCTTTAATCCAGAAGTCAGGATCGGCATATTTGGTCGGGTCTGTTTCACCTGCCAGATGGAAGGCTTCACGGCGCTCAACGCAGGTGCCACATCGCCCGCAATGAATTTCACCGCCTTTATAACAAGACCATGTGTCTTCATAAGGCACGTTTAGTTTCATGCCTTGTGTGACAATCGCATCTTTAGGGATATGAACAAACGGGGCATAAAGCTCTACATCAGCATAGCCATCAAGTGCATGGGCCTGCATTTTATTGAAACTGTCGATGAAATCGGGGCGACAATCAGGATAGATAAAATGATCCCCGCCATGAACGGCTGTTGCCACGCAATCACAATTTTGCGCGGCTGCCGCACCAAAGGCGATGGTGAGCATAATGGCGTTGCGATTGGGAACGACCGTGCTTTTCATACTCTCTTCAGCGTAATGACCATCGGGCACATCCACGTCATCAGTGAGGGCTGAACCTGTGAGTAAAGCTCCAATGGCGGTGATGTCCACAATATCAAGAGGTACGCCTAAACGTTCTGCACAACGCGCAGCATAGGCGGTTTCTTTTTTATGGCGCTGACCATAATCAAAAGAAATAAGGCGTTTTAAGTCGTGCTCATGGGCCATTTTATAGGCCAGTGTGACGGAATCGAGCCCGCCTGAGCAAATCACAATGGATTTCATTTTGCGTTATCCTTGTTTTATCCGGGTAGGCTGCGACCGGGAGATTGATATTCAACCTTCAAAATCTAGTTGGGCACCTTATTTCATATATTAAAGAGAGCCACAAGTTTTTTTGCCAGACGGCACATCTCTATGTATAATTACGTAGTAAGGAGACTGCGCATAATGAATAATAAAGAACAACATTTTATTCGTCCGGATAAAGAAGTCTATGGCTCAACGGTTCAGGGCTTGATTGATCATTTTACTCAATACCTTCTGGAAAATCAGAAAGAGGGGTATTTGCCCGGTATTTCGCCAAAGGTTATTGAAACGCTGACACGCAATTTTGCTGAGGAAAAGTCCGCCCTTTTGGTGCAGCATTTTTCACAAAGCATTAATGCTCACTTAAAATGGAAAGAGAAAAACCTCTGTTCAAAGGTGCGCCAACGTCCCTTTGATCGATTGTTGGTCAAACGATTCTCTAAATGGTTTCCTGATACGGGGGAGCTTGTCTCAGGTGATATGGAGGTGTTTTCACGACGCATGTTGCCGGGTCTGTTTAAGTCTTTGGAGATGTTGGCAGGCAATGAATGTCAGCAAAAGGTGGAAAAAGACGTTCAGGGCTACTGGGATGCTATTTTAGAAATAAAGGAAAATGAGGCCCAGTGGGGCGACCTTTATCGTCATATTGAAGCCAATAAAGCCATTGATCGCTATTTTGCCCATATGGCGAAATCATTTGCTGATTTTAATGATCGTGTTGGGTGGTTGATGCGCTCGATCAATAACGGCTTGGGTCAATCAGAAAAATATGCCTTTGAAGGCGAAGGCGTGTGGGCTTGGACCTTAAGTGAGAAGGAAACTTTAAAGCTGTTGCGCACGCTTTATTCTCCCATCAGCATTCGGGTGCATGACGAGGCGAAAAGGGCAGAGTTTGAAGCCGAGATCGATGCATCAAGTATTCAGGCGACCTACGGGCTGTTAAACCACTTGGCTGCGACGAAATAAGAACAAAGGCTTACTTTTTCTTTTTCTTCTTCTCTTTGTGCTTTTTGTCCTTCTTCGGTTTCTTCTCTGTTGGGGCGGTGAAATCAATTTGCACATTATGCTCAGCAATGAGCCAGAGATTTAACAGGGTTTGGTTGGCTTTCGCCCAATCTGGCGCGCTTTCCCCAACGGCTTTTTCAACGGCTTGAATATAAGATTTTGAAGGCGCATTTTCATCAGTATTGGCACTTTTGGCAAGGGCTTTAAAGCTTTCTTTGGCCTCACCGGGCACCCATGTGGCTAACCATTCCTTACCTTCAGCGCGCTTTCGTTCCATATAGGTGGCTTGGGCGCTGGCATGACGGGCTCGTTTTAATTTTGGTGTTGCTTTAGGTGCGTTATTTGTATCAGTCATGATGCTCTTTCCTCCCACTATTTTTAAATAGAGTAACAAGTTACAGGATTAAGGTCAAAAAAAGGACTCGCCATTTTTCTCAATATGCCTATTGTCTGAAAAATTTTATTGGATTTAAGCACGTCATGACACTTGAAACAGAAATCTATAAGCGCAGAACTTTTGCGATTATTTCTCACCCTGATGCAGGTAAAACAACACTGACTGAGAAGTTGCTCCTCTTTGGGGGTGCTATTCAGTTGGCAGGGGCTGTAAAGGCAAAAGGTGATCGTCGTCGTGCGCGTTCTGACTGGATGAAGGTGGAACAGGAACGCGGGATTTCTGTTGCCTCATCAGTTATGACGTTTGATTATCTTGATAAAACCTTCAACCTGCTTGATACGCCGGGTCACGAAGATTTTTCTGAAGATACCTATCGCACGCTTACAGCGGTGGATTCTGCCGTCATGGTGCTGGATGCGGCAAAAGGTATTGAGAACCAGACCCGTAAATTGTTTGAGGTATGTCGCCTGCGTGATGTGCCGATTACGACCTTTGTGAACAAGCTTGACCGGGAAGGTCGCGATGCCTTTGAAATTTTGGATGAGGTGGAGCAGGAACTGGCACTTGACGTGGTGCCTGCCAGTTGGCCTATCGGCATGGGGCGTAACTTCCTTGGTTGTTATGACCTCTTTAACGACAAGCTCATCCTTGTTGATAAAGGCAAGAATGATACTTTGACAGAAGGCATTGAATGTCAGGGCCTTGATGACCCTAAGCTTGATGAGCTTTTACCTGAAGACGCGCTGGAAAAACTGCGCGAAGATGTTGAAATGGTGCGCGGGCTTTGCCCAGAGTTTGATCTGGAGAGTTATCTTGCGGGTCACTTGACGCCGGTTTATTTTGGCTCTGCCATTAACACATTTGGCGTGCGTGAATTGTTGGAAGGTTTGGCCACAGTTGCACCAAGTCCACGTGCACAACCGACCAAAGATCGCGAGATTGAGCCAACGGAGAAAAAAGTCACCGGTTTTGTCTTTAAAATTCAGGCCAATATGGACCCGAAACACCGCGACCGTATTGCCTTTATCCGCCTGTGTTCCGGTCATTTTAAACGCGGCATGAAAATGAAGCATGTGCGCACTAATAAAATGATCAATGTTCATAACCCAACTCTGTTTTTGGCCCAAGACCGTGAGCTTGCTGAAGAAGCAGTCGCTGGTGATATCATCGGTTTGCCAAACCATGGGAATTTGCGCATTGGTGATGCCTTGACTGAAGGTGAAGCCCTTCATTTCACGGGTATTCCAAGTTTTGCCCCTGAAATTTTGCAAAAAGCCCGCCCAGAAGACCCGATGAAAGCCAAACATTTGGGTAAAGCCCTGCAACAGATTGCTGAAGAGGGCGCTGCACGCGTCTTTAAGCCATTGATAGGGTCTGACTGGATTGTTGGTGTTGTTGGGGCCTTGCAGTTTGAAGTTCTGGCAGACCGGATTCGCACGGAATATAATATTCCGGTCATATTCGAAGCGACTTCGCTTTACACTGCGCGCTGGGTGACGTGCGATGATCATCTGAAACTGAAAAAGTTTCTGGATGAAAATCGCGGGGCAACAGGGGATGATCATGATCAGGAACCTGTTTTTCTGGCCCGAAATGCATGGCATTTGGACAAGGCACAGGAAGACTATCCAGAGCTGGAATTCCATAAGACAAAAGAGCAGGCGACATAAATCAATTACAAGAAGGCTTTATTCTCATAAAATTCCTCATAGAACCGTTGCGCAGTTAATCGAAAACGCGTAGCTTATTTGGAATTATAAAACGATGATAAGGTCTTCTTTTTTGTCTGCATTTTCTGGAAGAGGTAAGTCTATTGGGGGGAAGCTGCGCTTGGCGCTGATGCCTCCGTTTGTCTTGGCGGCTTTATTTATGGCTGGCCTGTTTGCTTTTTTGACCTATACAGACCTTGAAGCCGAGCTTGAAACCAAGCAAAAGACCTTGGCTGATATTTATGCCACAGCCCTGTCTGATGCGGTGTGGAACCTTGATCAATCCGGTGCAGAGGCCATTTTGGCAGCCCTCAGCCTTGATCCTGATGTTGCAGGCGCAGAAGTAAAAGAACAATTCTCCGGTGTTTTAGCAACTGTGGGCAGTGCCCTACCTAGTGATATGGAAAGCGCACTTCTTGTAAGGCGCTCTATTCGCTCTGATGCGGATGTGGGCGGTGAGAATATTGGTGAAGTGGTTATCCTTTTCCACAAAGAACGTCTTGAAGTTCTCCTGCAAGACTCTGTTATTCAGATTTCCGGCCTGCTTTTATTGTTAATGTTGGTGTTGAGTGTCAGTGTAACTGGCGCAATCCGTCGTTTTGTCTCTGATCCGCTTGAAACGCTGTTGCGTGGTATCCAACGCACAGAAGGTAAACACAGTCGCGACCCGATCAAATGGAAAACGGACGATGAATTCGGCATTGTGATTGATGCCTATAACCGCATGATCGAAAGATTGAGCGAAGAAGAACAAGCGCTTATTTTTGCAAAGAACACAGCGGAAAAAGCCAACAAGGCGAAATCCTCTTTCCTTGCCACCATGTCCCATGAATTGCGCACCCCCTTAAACGGGATTACAGGTATGGCACAATTGATGGAAGATACAGGGCTTGATGATCGCCAACGCAATTACCTTCACAGTCTGCGCAGCTCCGGTGAGCTTTTGCTCGCTCTGGTGAATGATATTCTCGATTTTTCCAAGATCGAAGCTGGCGCTTTAGAAATTGATCATCACGCCTTTTCGCTCCATCGTAGCGCTAAAATGGTGGAGCAATTGATCATTCCCCAAGCCAAAGGCAAAGGGATCACCATTAAGACGAATATTGATGTGGATAAGGACGAATTTTTCTGGGGGGATGGTGCGAAAATTTCACAAGTGCTGACCAACCTCGCCGGGAATGCGGTGAAATTTACCGATGAGGGTGAAGTTGTCATATCTGTTCAGGTTCTTGAAAAGAGTCTGGATGATGCGCTCATTCGCTTTGAAGTGAAAGATACTGGAATTGGCATTCCTGAAGAACAGATTACAAATTTGTTTAATGCCTTTACGCAAGTAGACACCTCTATTTCCCGTCGTTTTGGCGGCACAGGCCTTGGGCTTGCCATTTCATCAGGGTTGGTTGAAACCATGGGGGGGGATCGTATTTTTGTGGAAAGTACGGTGGGCGTTGGAACAGTCTTTTATTTTGAGCTGAGATTGCCAAAATCAGAAGCGCCAAAACATGTGTGCCAAGCCGTGCCACAAAATGAAGTAACGCGTGATCTTCACATTTTGATTGTGGAAGATAACAAGATCAACCGCACTGTTGCCAAGGGTTTACTTGAGAAAATGGGCCACCATGTCTCTATGGCAAATGATGGTCAAGAAGGTGTGGATGCGGTGGTTGAAAATGAATTCGATATGATCTTGATGGATATCCATATGCCACGCCTCAATGGACTTGAAGCGACAAAACAGATCCGCAGCATGGATGATAAAGAGAAAGCCAATATTCCAATTCTCGCGCTGACAGCGGATGTGATGCAAGATAGTATTGAGGAATATTCAAGCCACGGTATGCAGGGTTATGTGGCAAAACCCGTGCGCCGCGAAGCCTTGATGGATGCACTCGCGCCTTATACGATGAGCACAACATCTGGCGAATATATTTAGTCTTAAGGACCTATCTGCGCGGTGGTGGCAGTCTTTTAAAAGGCGGCGGTGGTGGACGCCTGAAATTAGGCTTGTCGTTGCGTGGTAGCTGATAATCCCTATTTCGCACCGTGTCATCCATGACAGCTTGTGGCGGGATGTTGCACAGAGACTGTATGCGTTTGGCTTTTGCAATGAAACGGCGCCGGTCATTCTTGTTTTTAAAAGCAAAAGGACCGTATTGATAAAGCGTTGTCTTATGGATGACTTGCCCTGAAATATCTTTGCGGCGTAAAACCCGTTTTCTTCGATCAAGATCATGCCAGAAAACAGACTGAATATGATGGTCGTGAACATTGACTGATTTGGCAAAATGGGCTTGGTGTTGAAGAGAAATTGACGCTTTAATCTGGCATCTGTCCACATCAATTCTAATCCAGTTATAGTTAAAACTGGTTTTTTCATCCCCTTCAGGGTGCTTTTCAATAAAGCTTTGGCGCGCAAGCAACGCCCCCATGGATTTCAACGTTGTTTTGATCTGTTGGCTTGAACCATCGGGATCACTCCAATCTGAAACCTTATCTTCTTTTTCTTTAACAAGCGGGCGCTCAAGAATATCGGCTTCTTTTTTAGGGGGGGCGGGCAAAATGTCTTTTGTGGACAGGCGGGTTTGTTGTTCAAGCTTTTCCAAACGGGCCTTTAATTCGCGAATGCTGCGGTTTTCATCTTCGGTTGCAATTTCTTTTTCTTCGCCTAACAGGTCTGCAAACACATAACCGATAATGCCCTCGCCGCGCTCAACCGCATACCAAGGCTGATCAATGATTTTGGCTGCCACATGGATGGGTTCGCCCTTGGGTAAAGTCATGACTTTTGGCGAGCGTACCGTTGGCAGGCGGCGCACATTGGCATTTTTAAGGGCGAACATATTTTGTTCAACCGGATAGAGTTTAAACGCGCTTGTCTCAATAACAGGCGGGTCTATAAACTCAGCCTCGTTATCATCGCGCATGGGCCTTTTTGGGAAAATACCGTTTACAGCGGCAACAAGGACGTGATCCTGTTTGCCAGAAACGGTTGGGATTTGATCACGGTTATAGGTACGTCGCGCCTTATAGCGCATGTCTTCTTTTAAGAAGGTGGAAATCTCATTAAGGCGGACTTTTCCATCCTTGTCTTTATCGGCTTCTCCATAAAGGGCACGCAGGAGATATTCGGTAAAAAGCCCGTGTTTGCTTTCTTCATCCCAACTAGCAAGCTGATCTTTTGAAGCCGCGGTAATAACGGTGAGGTTCTCGCTTTTTGGGCGCTCATTCTTTTGTTTTTTTGGTAAAACCGTCGCCCCTGAGGCACGTGTAATTAAAGCACCTGCATGGCTGTTACCGCTAAAACAGGCATCTAGAAAAACCGTGACGGATTTGGCATCGACCTTGGAGAGATTGTCATAAAGCGTATCAACCGGATAACCATTGATATCGGCGGTCTCAATCTCTGCATCAACTGGCAAAAGATAGCTTTGGTTATCATGTTGACCGGGTAGGCCGTGACCGGAATAAAACACATAAAGGTTTGAAACACCGGGTTTTACATATTGAAAGGCTTTGCCGCGATGATTGCCACGCCGCCCAAAGGCAGACTGCATTTTAGCTTGGGTCGCATCTTTTATAAAGATGATGTTTTCATCTCGAACCTTAAGGACATCACGCACAAAACGCTCCATCGCCTTTGCATCATTATGGGCAAAGGCGACCTCGGGGATATCTTGATCGGCATAAGTTTTATTGCCGATGATAATCGCAACGTCGTCGTTTTTAGGCTCCATACTTTGGGCGGGACCTGTAATGCCTGCCCAAAGAAGTGAACCCGTAAGGAGAAGATGCAGCGTTTTCATAATATTCCTGCCAGTTTAAGACTTCTCATATAATATAGTTTTAGTCATACCAATGGCAACGTTTACCATTCTTATTGCAGATTAAAACATCACCGTCGTACGAGGCGACGCGTTTCCAGTTTTTCTTTTTATATTTACGCTTGTTATATCTTGGTGTGTCTTTGCGTTGTTCCACGCGGTGGCGGGGACGTTCATATTGGGGCTCACTAGCAGCAACTTCACGACCAAACACGGCCCCGATGACAGTGCCAGCGGCTGTGGCAACAATGCGGCCTTTGCCTTTTCCCAAGGTGGACCCAAGCAGCCCGCCCCCAACAGCCCCGATAATGGTACCGATTGTTGCGTCATCAGCTTGGGCTTTTTGCGTGCTTGATCCGGCAATGATTAAACTTCCAGCAAGTAGCGCAGTCATTATTAAGCGTTTCATGGGTCTCATCCTTTTTTAACAATGTTGGTTTGGTTATGAAGGCGCTAGAGGGCGTTTTTATTTTTGAAAGATAAAAAAATAAAAATCATCTCTGGCCTCTCCATAACTGTGGCAGATGAAAAACATGGCCGAAAAGGTGAAGAACAATGTTTAAAAAAATGATGATTGCACTGGCAACACTCAGCTTATCAAGCGCGGCGATTGCCGCTGATGCCCCGCGTATCCTTTATATGGAAGTCGATCAAGGCCCCCAATTGATGGAGCGAGACCACCCGGCATTTACCCGCCTGTTTGATCATACGGGCAATTACCTGCATCACGAAAAAATCCGCCTGTTTGAAGAAGATCAACGCCATGAAGCCGGGCGTCGCTCAATTGATGAAGCCCTTGATATTGCGCAAGGGGCAAAAGGCAAAAGGCTGGATGCGGTTGTTTTGGTCTCCCTAAAACATATTCAGAAAAAAGACGGCCCCAAAGCCAAAGACCGCATGGTTGCCATTGCGAAAATATTTGATGCACGCACTTTAGATATTGTGGATAGCGTGCGCGTAAAAAGCCCGACGGCCTCCCTAAGAACACGCGGATGTCATAAAGAATGTCGCCAATTGGTCATGCGCCGTCATGTGCGCGAGGTTTTGCCGAGCTTTAAGCAGAAATTGGCAGAGCGCCTACAAGATTACCGCCCGGCAAAACGACATGTGAAAGGCAAAAGCCTGAAACAACTGACCCTGACCTTAAAAGGGTTTAAGCCACGCGAAATCCGCCATATTGAAGACCGTATCGTGCGCCTTTCAAGCACGCGTGATCTCAGCTCCTTAACCTCCAAACCCGCCAAGCCCGCCTTTTGGCTGGAGCGTCGCAAAGGCGCAGGCGATGTGCGCAAGGATTTAAACAAGGTTCTGGCTGATCTGGATTTACAAGCGCGCATCATTCAAACCCGATCTCAGGTCACCTTGGTAAAAATCCACCAAGACCTTGCATATCTGGATTAAAGAAAGGATAGGGTGATGAGTGATACGACACAAACAAATGCCATGGCGGAAATTGCCTTGGCACTAGCCATGGGGTTCTTTTCCATCATGGTGCTGACCATGGTTTCCATGGGTTCAGGTCTGGTTAGCCAAGAAAGTGTGGCAACTGCGATTAAGGAAGAACCAATTGCAATCGCCAAGGCCGCTGAGAAAACAGATGAGACAGCGCAAAAAGGCCAAAGTGCTGCAGTTCAGCAAGAAGATTTGGTGATCTTTTATAAAGGTCAGTTTTTAGACCATCTGCTCTCCCCGCTTAATCCTGCCCAAATAAAAGGGCGCGACAAAATTGTGTTGGCTGTCTCTCCTGATCTTGCCATGTCGCAAACCATGACGGTGCGACAGAAACTTTCCTCACCCGATATTACGGTTGTTGTGCTCAATGAAACATGGTTGCACGCCTTAAAGGAGGCTGAGTTATGAGACGTTTATTGACATTATTTTGGCTGATTGGCCTGTTTATGGCAGCAGCCTTTGTGGCAAATGTTGAGGCCGCAACACGCTTTGAAATTAAACAAATGGTGATTGAAGAGGCCGCCCAAAGTGAGGTACCCATCGCCTTGGCCTTAGCTGTTGCCAAGGTTGAATCAGACTTTAACGCAAAGGCGTTGAGCTCAGCAGGTGCGCGCGGGGTGATGCAGATTATGCCCAAAACCGCACATGAAGAATTTGGCGTGAAGGCGCAACGTTTATGGAATCCTGAAATCAACATCCGCTTGGGTGTGGAGTTTTTAGAACAGCTTCATGAACAATATGACGGGCGCTGGGAGCTGGCTCTTTCACACTATAATGGCGGGACAGTGAAGGGGAATAAGCCGCATAAATATACCCGCAAATATATCCATAAAGTACAAAAATGGCAGCGCGTCTATCAAGAACAGGCCAGCCTGTGGGAAGGTCGCCTTGAGGATGATGATCGCTTTGATGTGGCAGAGCTGCGTGAATGGCGCCCAAGAGGGGGGCGTTACAACCGTGAACCTTTAGATGATTTTGAAGAGGTATCTTATGAAGAAGACTGGAATGATACCCGCATTATCATTGTAGAGCGCAGACCCTCAAGCAGGTGGGAGCGCCCGCCGCCTCGCCCGTTTTATGGCCGCACGCATGATCGCCGCCGCCCAGTGCGCCATTTCCATTGATTAGATGAGACCATGACGATATTCTCTTTTTCAAATGAGAAAGAGGATATTGCGTGGATACGACTGGAAATATTCTGCTTAAGGCAGGCGGTAAAGATCAGGTCTTGGCTGATTTTGGGGCTTTATGTGAGGCAACGACCATGGAAGGTCTGCCCAAATATAACACCCGCCCAACCTTGGAAAATCTGGCAAAATTCATTACCTCCCAATCCGGTGGTCCCAATAAGGATATGGCCTTATTTGAGCTATGCCATCTGGTATATGGCGTGGGCGCGCTGAAAGGGGCTGATGCGTTGGTGGATTTCTTTCTTAGCCCACAAAAAGCAACCCCGTCGCAATATAAGATGTTCCTTAAAGGCGGCACTCATGCCTCAGTTGAGTATTGCGAAGAGCATATTCGCTTAAATTATGGGGATAAACATTTTGATATCCGCTTTGGGCGTATGCCGTTTTTGGTGAGTGTGTTTGAATTTCTCACCTCCATGGATGACTTTTCCTATTTTGCCCGTTTCAACACACTTTTTGACAATTTGGTTGAAAGCCCCTTAAGTGAAAAACTTATTCGGGACTGCACAAACGCGCTTGCTGCTGATTTGCGCAAATATCGCATTGCTAATCTTTCAACCGCGCAGGCCGATGGTAAATTTGTGCAGGTCTATAAGTTTTTAAGCGAACAAAGTGGGGATCATCAGATTATTTTAGAAGATGATGCGGTTTTGGACTTCTGGTGCCTCCATAACAAGGGGAAAGATTACAGAGGATATAGAACTGTGTTTGATCTCTTTAGTGATTTCGCCAAATCTTTTGAGGAAACCCAACGTCTTGAAGCATCCCATAACGCCACCCGTTTGGGGGTAAATATGGAAGAAGGCGAGATTGATATTGCCAATGAAGATGTGGAATGCGACGCACTGGCTGATTGGGTCATGCCGTTTAATACGTTTGATCAGGAGAGCTTTTCAGATGTGCGTTTCTTTAAAAAATCAAGTGAGCGCAATCCGGTGGAAAAACTCATGGCCTATGGGCCAGATGCCTTGCGCCTGCCCTTAGCGTTTTTGCGCTATGAAATTTTTGGGCAGGTTCAATCGGGCATCACCAATGACCTTCAGGTCGGTCGCCCCAAAGCATCTGTTGAGCAGCGTATTTCATGTGAGGGGCTTTTGAGTTATGAGGAACGTCTTTTGCAATGTGAAAGCATTTTGGAGCATGTGAAAAAACTACAAGCTTCCAGCCTGCATGTGCTGTCACAAAAAGACGATAACGTTATTGCTTTTCCACAAAATGCCAAAGATGAGGCCAAGGCCGCCTTTAGCAAGATGAACCGCAAAGGTTTTGATGAAGAGGCACTTGAGAATATGGATGTGTTTGAACAAGCCGCCCAAGCCTTGATCGTGATGGAACGCCAGCTCATTGCCTATATGGATCGCCTGAAAGCAAAAGACGCGCCCAAGCATTTTGAAGATGATAAGAAATCTTTTTCAACACAGTTTGAACACCTCTATCAGGAGGTCTTAACATGACGATTATCAAAGCGGAAAATTTAGAAACCGCAAAAGAAAAATTTGCTGAGCTACAGCAGTTTCGCGAACTTATGAACGATAGGACGACTGCGGCTATTGCCCCTTCGCGCCTTTATGCCTATGTGGCAGGTCGCAAAGATGACGAGCTCGCCCAAGCCTTAAAAACCCAACTGGGTTTGCGCCGGGCCTATCGTGATTTACTCAAGCGAATGTCGTATTTTCATATGCCCCAAGCCTTGGCTGCGAGCACGGATGATTACCCAACGCGCCATTGTGAGGGCTGCGTCATTCGCTTGCAGGCCTCGCGCGCGCAAAGTGATCAGCTTTATTTGATTATTGAGCTCAGTGATCAACGTGGCAATATGCCGCAAAGCCTTTCAGTTTTTGGCAGTGATGAAGCTTGCGAGACACTGGATTTGCCGCCAGCCAGAAATGGTGTTATCCAGACAATCATTGATAAAAACTCACCGCTTGCCCGCTTGTTGGGTGATCCTAAAACGGAGATATTCCTGCGTTGAAACGCATCGCCATTTTAATTGCGACAACGGGTGGCCCTGTTTTAGTGGATCGCATCACCCCAGAGCCCGCCCCACAATCCATGATCTGTTTGCAGCGTCAATCTGATGTGTTGCCAATCAGTGCAGATTATGATGATTTTGTGCGCCCGGGCAGTGGGGTGATCATGCGCGAATTTGGCCCTTATGAAGAAGGCGCTTTTCGCATGGATGTGAGCGCAGCCATTGGCACGGGATTAAGCTGGCAGCTTGGGGTATTTGGTGCCCATGCGGTGTTTAAGTCTGAAACATGTGAGCTTTCAAACCTTGAAAATGCCGATTTGATTGTCTGGTTATCCGGCACGGTGGATTATGACCTGAATGTGGGTGATGTGGATCATATGGCAGAAAAGGTTGAATCTTCAGCCCTTTTGCTGGCTGAGTTTATCGCCAAGGGGACACCGATCATTTTTGGGGCAGGGCTTGAAAATGCAAAATTTCTCGCCGAACATAAACCACCCAAAGGCATTGAGGTCTTTAGCTTAAAAACAACCCATGACCTGCTTCAAGCCATGGGGCTTGGGCAGAGACCACAAGATAAAAACAGTACGAGTTTTTGGCTGATGGCCGGGGTGGCACTGGCTTGTGTGGTGGGGCTGTTTATCTTCTCACAAAGCCAGAATGACGCACCTGAACTTCTCACGCCCGTTGAAAACGACCTTGAGATCACCCTGACTTCGGATTTAGGCAAAGAGCCGATTTATTATTATGGCGATGAGCTTAATCTGATTGTCTCAGTGAACCAGCAAGCGTGGGTGCATTGTTTTTATGAGCAGGTAAATGGCGATATCCTGAAAATTTATCCTAATGATCAGATGGATAAAATTGAGCCGTTAAGTGCAGATCGCATCCATGTGCTAAGCGGGGCTGAGGATAGCGAGTTTGTAATTAGGCTCGGCCCCCCTGCGGGTGAGGAAGAAGTCAGCTGTTTTGCAAGCTTGGATAAGGCTGATATGGGGCTTGAAGATATTTCAGATGACATGCCCCATGACACTCTTTTCATCACATTAAAACCTTAAAAACTTTTCCCCTCTTTAGAAAAAACACCTCTGGCCTCTCCATAAGGTTTGTAAAGCACCTTAACAAATGGAGAAAAAGAGGATGTCTGCTTTATCCAAATTAAACAAGAAACGGGCATTAAGTGGCCTTTCCTTATTATGTGCCACTGTGGCGCTCAATGCCTGTGTCACCCAGCCGCCCTCCTTTGGCGGCGGGATTGATTTTCGCGAGGCGCGCTATAACGAAATTTCCGCCATGCGTGAATATCGTGAGTGCCGCGACCATGCCCTAGAGCTGGACGGTGAAGCCCAAGCCAAGCATGACCCGGCAAAATATCTCGCCAGTGCGCGCATGATTGAAAAATGCGAAGCCAAGCTTGGCCCTGATGTGGCTGATATTGCACTTGATGAACGTATGCGCGCCTATGCACTCACGGTGCAAAACCACCTAAAAGGCGGAGACTTGGAAAGTGCGCGTGAAAACCTTGATAAATTTAGTGCGAACTTCCAAGGCCGAGACCTCTATTTTGCCGATGGGTCTTCCTTTGTGCAAACCATGGAAGTGCTGTTGGGCAAACGTGGCGCAGGTGCCATCGGGCGCTATTCAGATGCCAATGTGAATAATGAGCTCAAGGCAGAATTGCGCCGTGTTCGTTATTGGGAACGCAATTAGGAAAGGATGCCCGTTATGTCTGAACTCCCTTTACTCATTCATCGCCCCTCACCAAAGCGTCTGGCTTTAACTTTAGGTGCGGTCTTCATCGGCGGGGCTGTGTTGATCGGCTCAACCACAATGGCTTTAAGTGCGCCAAACTGGACGCCGCAAAGCTCAGAACGTCTGGTCAAATTGCCGCCAAGTTATTTGAAGAAATCCATCGATCATGATTTTGCCAATTCAGAATTAGGCAGTGCCATTTCTGAAAAAGAAGAAAATATCTCCCTTAAAGGCAGCACGCTGGGGGATTTGCAAAAAGCTATTGAAACTGCCGATGGTGATGTGCGTGGGGAATTGCGCCATCAGTTTTTAGCCGAAAAACGCAACTATCTTTCCATGATGAGTGAGCGCAATGACCTGCGTCGCAAGCACCTGCTGACCAAGCGCCGTTTGTTTGACGATATGTTGCAGCGCCTGTCCCAAGAAGAAGGCGCGATGAGCCCTGAAAAAGAAGAATTGCTTGAACTGCAAAATGCGGCTGCTGAGCGTTTTGACTCTTCACTGGTAAAGGTTGATCAGCGTTTGTTTGAAGCCCCAGAGCTGGAAGAAAGCAAATATTCAAAAGCCTATCAGCAAAATAAAACTGCCATTGAACAGTTGGTTGCACGCATTGATAACCACCAAATGACCCAGAGACCCATGTCTGATAATGGCGTTGTGCTGAGCCGTGAAGAACATGTGCGCCGCATGGTCGCCGATGTGCAGACCGATCTGGCAGTTCTAGATCAAGAAGAAACCATTCTTGGCTATATGGCAAAACTTGTCGCTCTTGATGCCATGAGCTTGGCTGAAGAAGGCCTGGATGAGGAACTGCTTGATAGCGATGTGGTTGGAAATACCTTGGCACCAGCCAAGAATGTGTCCTTTTTCTTAAATAACTGATTTTTAGGAGTAATCCCATGAAACCCAAGTTTTTAATCCTTGCAGGCGTTGCTCTTATGGCAATGGCAACCACACAAGCCCATGCTGGCACATTAGAAAATCTTGAGCGTGAGCGTTCCATGACCGTGAAAACGTTTTTAGATGCAAATATGAGCGTGGATGAGCGCCAAGCCAAACTGGATAGCCAACGCCGCCGCCTTGTGGATCTGGAACGCATCGTCATGCGCGATAAATCCTTGCGCGGTAAAAACACCAAGACCGTGCGCATTGCCTTTAAAAATTATGATGTCACTTTCCTTGGTCATGCCTCGGCTGAAAAAGGACATTCAATGGTGGATCATTGGTTGATGCAGTTTGGTGTTTCAACAGATGACCTTATGTCCACCCGTGTGGGGAGACGTTAACATGTCTTCCCTGCTTCATATGGCTGACAGTGGATCGCGCGCGTTAAGTTATTTGCTGGGTGCGCTCTCCATTGGTTTGGCTGGTGCTGTTTTTGCCACCTCCATGGCACCAACAGCCATTGCGCAATGGACGCTGGAAGTTTTTGGTGTTTCTTTTGTCGCGCTTTTTTCAGTGCTTGTTTTTATCTCTCTTTTTGCATGGGTGCGTATGGGACAGTTTGTTGCGCGCAAGGACTTCTGGTTAGAGGTGGGTTTGCATGGTGCAAACGGCGTGTCCACACTGGCTTTGACCTTTACCTTGCTGGGCATCAGTTTGGGTATTGGCACTTTGGCTGAACAGGAACTTACCCCTGAAACGGTGCAGCCCATCATTGGTGATCTGACCAAACATTTCTCACTGGCTTTTTTAACCACAGTTGTGGGGTTGCCCAGTGCAGCGATTTTGCGCGCGCTTTTATCAATCTCTCACCAACGTCTGGCTGAGGAGGAAAGATCATGAAATATCTCATTTTTAACGCGGCGGTTTTTCTCGCCCTTGGCTATTTAATCGCAGGCGGTGCGCCCAAAGATATCACTAAGCATGTGGAGCATTCCGTTGAGAAAGTCAAAGCTAAGGCACAGCGAATTGTTGAGCCAAAAGTCGAGCCTAAAAAACAAATCGCTGAAAAACCAAAAAAGGTGATTAAGCAGAAGAAAGTCGAAAAACCAACAGCCCCACCACCGATCCCCAAAGCCGTAGAAGTCGCCAAGGTCGAGGCCAAGAAAGTACCCTCAAGAAAAACTGAAACACAGCCAGTTGTTAAGCCGATTGAAGTTCAACAAGAGGTAAAAGCTGAAACAAAACTCAGCACGGCTAAAGAGCGCAGCAAAGCCTTGCGCCAGATGGTGGCCGATATGGAACGTATGTTTGCTGAAAAAATGACCCGTTAAGGAAACTTGAAAAATGCCTTCCCCTTTTGCCCATAAGCTTTCCATTGTTGCAGCCCTTGCTTTTGCAAGCTGGATCATCTGGCTATGGCTAAGCCCTGAAGCGCAGGTGCAAAAGCAGATCAAGAAACCAACCCTTAGCGAAATAAAACAGGTGGTGCAAGAACAAGCCCAAGCAGCAGCCCCCCAAGTTTTCATCCTTCCCGCCCCGCCAAAGTCCAAAGTGCAAGAGGTTAATAAAGCAGCGCCAAAACCTAAACCCGTGGAAAAGGCAGCTAAAAAACCGCAAGCCAAACCCAAGCCAGTGGTGAAAAAACAACCCAAACCTCAACCTGCACCCGCACCCAAAGAAACCGTTCAGGTGGTGAGCAAAACACAAGCTGTGGGTGGGCGGGCTTTATTGCGTGTGTTGGAACATGGCAAAGGCCCGTTGATTGAAATCGCATGGCCGCAAAATGCCCGTAAACGCGATGGGCTTTATAAACAGTTTCAGGCTTGTTTTGGCATGGAAAACGCCCTGATGGATCGCGCCGGAAACCTCTTTAGAATGGATGAGCCCCGCGGTGTGCGCTGGGAAATTAATATGGATCGCTATAGCGGTTTTCTGCGCCAAGCCTCAGGCCGCTTGCCTGTGAGTGAAGAGCGGATTTATCGCAATGTATCGCGCCATCATAAAAGCCTTGAGCGCCCCATTATCGTGCGTATCTTTCCCCGTCGTGTAGATGCCTCACTTCTTGGTGGGCTCAAGGCGGTGATTGGCGAGCGTTATATGCAGGCAAAATCCATTCAGGCACGTTATGAAATGACAGACCAGCAGATTGTCGTGCGCGATATTTACCTTGATGGTCAAAAGCACGCTGGGATAATCGCACTTTCGCCCTATAAACGGTGTTCATGGAGGGTATGATGAAACGCTCAATCTTTTCCTTAATGATATATAGCTGTCTGCTTTGTTCCTGTGTCACCCCGCAATATCGCGATGCTTCAACACATAAAGGGGAGGTTAAGGCACTGGATATTAATTATAAAGTTTCCGGCCTGTTTCACCGCGATCCTGTGGATTGTGTGAGTGTGATGAAAAGTAAGTCAGTGGGGGACCCTAAGCTTGGTCAAATGATCTCCATTGCCTTTGCGCGCCATCTTGGGGAAAAAGTCGATCGAGTAATTTTTCCGCGCAAAAGAGAGCGGATGGTGAAAAAACAGGGCTATGACCTCACCCATAAAGGGGATCGCCGCCGCTATTCTCTTTATAGCAAATGCCGTTTTTACGGGGTCGCGGAACTTTATGATTTAGGTGATGACTATGTGGGGTTTGCTGCGAAAAAACATGTGGGCGTGCGCCTTGATATTCGTCGCTTTGAAGATGATGAACCCCTCTGGCAGGCCGCTCATACGGTTTGGCGCGCTGATGGGGCCATGCCGCTCAGCCCCTTTAGTGTCATTGGGGGGATGACCAGTGCGACTCTCTTTAAAAATGATCGTGAAATTCTCCCGTCTCTGGTTGATGATGCCATGCGCAGAATGGTTAAAACATTGCCTTATTCCCTGTAGGGTTATTTATTTGCTCTAATCCGGCCTGATACCTTGCTCAAAGCTTGACCATGCCTTGTTTCCCAGTGCATCATGAGGGGTAAGAAGTAAAGACTGTCCGCAAAAAAAAGAGACTGTCAACGGGAGGCGTGACATGGGTGCACAAGAAAACCCATCTTTGATGTGGTTACAAGCAGGGTCATGTAGTGGGGATTCTATGTCTCTGCTTTGTGCTGAGGACCCTGATTTTGTCGAATTTATTGAGCGCAACAAAGTTGATTTGTTGTGGCATCCTTCCTTGTCGGTTGAACCCACCTCTCATCTGGCCCAACAGATTGACGATATCTGTAATGATGAAAAAGAACTTTCCATCCTTTGTGTGGAAGGCAGCATCATGATGGGGCCAAACGGGACCGGCATGTTTGATGCGTGGCGGGGCAAACCTAAAAAAGACATCATCCATGCTTTGGCGCAAAAAGCCACCCATGTGATCGCCATTGGGACGTGTGCTTCATATGGCGGGGTGCATGCCTCAAACCCCAACCCGACAGATTGTACAGGCCTGCAATATCATAAAGGTGCGATGGGCGGTTTGTTGCCTATGGATTGGCAAGCGCGTGGCGGCTATCCGGTGATTAATGTTTCAGGCTGTCCGGCCCACCCCCATACCATGGTGCAGGTCATTCAGGCTTTGTTGCGTGGAAATGAACTTGCGCTTAATGATGTAAACCAGCCAGAGCTTTATTTTAATGCCATGGTCCATCAGGGCTGTACACGCAATGAATATCATGAATATGACATTGAAGAGACCGAGTTTGGCCAAGAAGGCTGCCTGTTTTTCAATATGGGCTGTCAAGGTCCGGTCACGCACGCCACCTGTAATACGGAATTGTGGAATAAAACCAGCAGTAAAACCCGCGCTGGTGTGCCCTGCATTGGCTGTGTAGAACCCACATTCCCGCGCGATAAAGCCCTCTTTAAAACGGAAAAAATCGGGGACATTCCGGTGGAACTTCCCCTTGGGGTCAAACGTCCGCGCTATATGGCCTATAAGGGCCTTGCCAAGGCCGCTGCACCTGACAGGGTCGCAAGCCGTAAAATGAAACCATAAGCAGGAAGCCCTATATGTCGAGACGCATTGCCATAGATTTAAACCGTGTAGAAGGTGATCTGGAACTGGATGTGGAAATTCAGGACGGTCGCGTGGTGGATGCTTGGTGTAAAGGGGTTCTTTATCGCGGGTTTGAACAAATCCTCATTGGGCGTGATGCCTTAGACCCATTGGCGATCACACCGCGCATTTGCGGCATTTGCGGGACAGCCCATCTTTACACGGCCGTGTTGGCCTTGGAAAATGCTTTTAATATTTCCGTACCTGATAATGGTAAACGTATTCGCAATGTCTGTTTGCTGGCAGAAGAAATTTTATCTGATTGTCGCCAGACCTTTTTGATGTTCACCCCAGACCTATGTCATGAAAAATATGCAGGGGTTGAAGGTTTTGATCAGGTGGTTTCTGAGTTTAAGGAAATATCAGGTCAAGCTTATCGCGATGCGGTGAAACAAAGCAAAAAGATTGTCGAGATCGTTGCCATCTTTGGCGGGCAATGGCCGCATTCGTCCTATATGGTGCCCGGTGGGGTGACCACGCCAGTTAATACGCGCAATCTTCATGATGCGTTAAATGTGCTTGATGGCTATACAAACTGGTTTGAAAAACGCGTCATTGGTGATGATCTGGAAAACTGGATGGCGATGGATAAAGCTGCGGATTACCTGCAATGGTGTGAGGAAAATCCCGATAATATCGCCAGCCTCTTTACCCGCTTTGGACGCTTGCTTGGCTTACAGGATTATGCCCAAGGTTCGCAAAATCATTTAAGTTATGGCTACCTTCCTGATGGAGAAAACAACAGCTTGTTGCGCACAGGTGGTTATATTCGCCAAGGTGATGTGGATAATCAGCAAAGCTTTGATCATCTAAAAATCACTGAAGACCTATCCCATGCCTGGTTTAATGATGAGCTGGCGAAACCGCTTCATCCCTATGACGGGGTGACCCAGCCGAATTATTCAGAAGGCGGTAAGGCCTATAGTTGGGCCAAGGCTCCACGCTATGATGATCAGGTCGTGCAGACAGGGGCACTATCTTCTTTGTTAAATAGCGGTGATGGCTTGATGCGCGATTTTGCCAAGGCTGAGGGCAGCAATGCATGGCTGCGTCAATTTGCGCGCATTCGTCGTCAAGCGGGAAGCCTGTTGATGGTGCGCAAGCTGTTAAATGACCTTCTTGCACATGAGCATCAACCCTTTATTGAAAATCAGCCCCTTGGGCAGGATGGTGAGGGTTTTGGTACCATTGAGGCTGCGCGGGGTTGCCTTGGACATTGGGTGAAAATACGTGATGGCAAAATCGCTCATTATCAGGTGGTGACCCCAACGGCGTGGAATGCCTCACCCCGTGATGCACAGGAAAGACGTGGGCATTGGGAAGAAAGCCTGATCGGTGTGCCCATTGCCGATGAAAATGACCCGTTGGAAATTGGTCATGTTATTCGCTCACATGATCCCTGTTTGGTCTGTACCGTCCATGTGATGGGCAATGATAAAAGGTTGTGGTTTGGTAAGTGATGCATAAAAACGCGCACACTCATATCATTTGTTTTGGTAATCCCCTTCATGGGGATGACGGGTTTGGTACGGCTGTTTTTAAGGCGTTATCCCAACAGGATTTAGGGACTGATGTAAAGCTCATGGATGGGGGAACCTCCAGCTTATCAGCCCTTAATCTGTTTGAAGGTTGTGAGCAGGCCATTGTGGTTGATGCGCTAAAGGATGATACGGGCACTGTGGGGCTATCTTGGCACAGTGCTGAGCATTTTAAGGCACAAACACATGCGGGCGAGATTTCATCACACGGGCTTGGGGTGGGGGCCATTTTACAAGGCCTTGATATTCTGGCAGAAGACCAAAAAGTTGTTGAAGATATTAAGGTGCTGACCTGCACGGTTGCATCCCCAAAAACATTTAAGATGGAACTGAGCGCAGAAGTTGGCGCCAAGGTGGATGAAGCCGTTGGCCTTATTTTAGATCACGTCAGCCAAGGAGGGAGCTTATGATCCCTTCAACACGTGAAAATATGCCAATTAAAATCACCATTCATGATGAGGTGGATTTTCAAGGGGAGAAACGCTGGATCGGTCAGGTCCGCCTTGTGGGGGCAGATCAGTTAAGTGAGGTTATGATCTTAACCTTTAGCGGGCGCTATATTGCGGTTCCTCTTGCGTGCAAACATGCTGGAGCCTCCCTGATATATGCCCCAGTTGAGGGCAATACATTGGTGTGCCCGCGCCATGGTCATGCCTATGAGCTGGTGGGGCAGAATTCCATTGCCTATGATGTGCTCAGTGATAATGAGAATTTCTTTCTTATCACATCTGCGCAGGCCGTTTCCCCAGATGTACAGGCCCTAAAAGATCGTATCCATATCCTTGAGATGGAGCTTGAAGCCAAGAGCGCAGCGAACACAGCGTTGGAAGAACAAGTGGTTTCAGGTATGGAAGACATGGATCGCATGTTTTCTGAAATGATGTCGCGAAAGACGGAATGGAAAGAAAAATCACAACGCCTGACTAAGTTGAACGAACTTGTAAACCGGGTCACCAATACCATTAGTGAAGTGATCATCATTGCAGGGCCTGATGGTCATATCCAACGGGTGAACAAGACGGCCCTGTCTGTATATGGCTGTGAAGAAGATGAGTTTTTAGGTCGCAGCGTTGATGATTTATTAGCCAATAAAGACCTTGAAAGATTTGCAGAAGATTATAAGGGACAGCTTAATCTAAACAAGCCGCTTCTCTATCAACTTTGTTTTGCTGTGAGTTCTTTTGAGGCCGAGGTCTCTTTGCGTTTTGAGATTACATCAAATGGTAATGCGGCGATTGCGCATCCTTATTTGCTCCGCGCCACGCGGCTTTATGACAGTCAGGGTAAAGAAGAAGGGGCGATCTTTGTTTGTAGTGATATTTCTAAAATTAAAGAACGGGAATATCGCCTGCGTCAAAAAGAAAATGAAAAATCACTTCATCTTTTAGAAGCCACGTTAAACCAGATTAACCACGGGATTGCCGTGTTTGATGAGACGGGTGAGTTATTAGTTTCCAATCAGGCCTTTGTTATGATTACAGGCTGTGATCAACATTGGGCTGCACCGGGCACGTCCTATGAAAAATTCCATCAATTGGAAATGGAAAGCCTCAGCCTATGTACATTAAGCCCTGATCAGCGCGATTTAAATAGTTTACGGCAAAAAGCATGCTCATGGGAAAGTTATTACCACGATGGACGTGTGGTGGATAATGATACGAACCTGATGGAAGACGGTGGTTTTGTCTGGGTGTCTCAAGATGTTACCAGCCTGCGTGAAGATGCCGAAACCATGCGCCGCCTATCTTATGCGCTTGAGCAATCTCCCGCTGAGGTGATCATCACCAATACGGACGGGGTGATTGAATATGTAAATGCGAAATTTACAGAGAATACTGGCTTTAGTCGCGAACAAGCCATTGGTCATAAAACCAGCATGGTGCGCTCAGGCCATATGCCACACCAATATTATGAAAACCTGTGGGAGACCTTAAAGCAAGGCAAGGATTGGTCAGGTGAGGTTTTAAATAAACGAAAAGACGGCAGCCTCTTTTGGCAGCTTCTTTCCATCGCCCCTATGTATGAGCCCGATGGCAGTGTGCAGCGTTATCTTGCCATTAAAGAAAATATTGATGAGCGCAAAAAGGCAGAAGAAGAACTCTCTCGCCATCGTGATCATTTACAGGAACTGGTGGATGAACGATCACGCGAATTGATTAAAGCGCGCGATGAGGCCGAACAGGCCAACAGGGCGAAATCGGAATTTCTGTCGTCCATGAGCCATGAGCTGCGCACACCGCTAAATGGGATTCTTGGTTTTGCTCAATTGATGGAAATGAGCCGCAAAGACAAGCTTAGCGAAACCCAACGTGAATATACCCAGCATATTTTTAAAGCAGGTCAGCATCTTTTAGGGCTGATCAACGAAATCCTTGATTTGGCAAAAATTGAAGCTGGCAAAATGCAGCTTAATATCATGGAAGTTGATCTTGTTGCAGCCGTGAGTGATTCCATTGATTTGGTGCAAAATATGGCGGATGACCGCTCTGTTACTTTGCATAACCAGATTGATGAGGATGTGATTAGCGTATATGGCGATCCGGTTCGCTTAAAACAGGTTGTGGTTAATATTCTCTCCAACGCTATTAAATATAACCGTGATGAAGGTGACGTTTTCTTATGTGTTGAGCAGGAAGAAGATGCCCTTGTCCTTTCAATTTCCGATAGTGGCTATGGTATTGCAAAAGACAAGATGAAAGATTTATTCACACCCTTTAACCGTTTGGGTGTGGAGGGCCAAAATATTGAAGGCAGTGGTATTGGCCTGACCATCACGCGCAAATTGGTCACAATGATGGGTGGGGACATTCAGGTTGAAAGTGAAGAAGGGAAAGGCTCAACTTTCAGCCTGTATTTGCCCACAACCAAACCAGATTTTATTGAAAATGAGGATAGTCAGCTACAAAGCGACTTTATCGTTGGGTTTAATAACGAGATCATTGAAGAGGAAGATGGTGCGGGACCAAGTCATACAAGTGGCAAGACGATCCTTTATGCAGAAGACAACCCGTCAAACCAGTTCTTGATTGAACGGGCAATATCAAATTTGGCGGGTGTTGAACTTGTCATGGTGAATGATGCGAAATCTGCTGTTACTTATGCCAAGCGTCACACGCCCGATCTTATTTTAATGGATATCAACCTGCCCGGTATGAACGGGTTTGAGGCCATGAATATCTTGCGAAATGATGTAAAAACCCAAGCGATCCCGGTGATTGCCCTAAGTGCAAAAGCTCTACCGGAAGATATTGAACATGGTCTGAAATCAGGTTTTCGTGCCTATGTGACCAAGCCGGTTAATATTCCTGATCTGTTGGGCACCATTAACCGGACCTTTGAAAAGAAAATTATTTAGGGCCTTGAGCCTAGCCACTTGGCAGCACCATTGCCTGCGCGTTTACCCGAGGCAAAACAGGCCGTGAGCAGATAGCCCCCCGTTGGCGCATCCCAATCCAGCATTTCACCACAGATAAATAGGCCGGGGTGATTTTTTACCATCAGGTTTTCATCAAGCTGATCAAAGGCGACACCGCCTGCGCAACTAATCGCTTCTTCAATGGGGCGCGGGGCGGTTAAATCAAGTGGCAGGTTTTTAATGCCAATGGCGAGTTTTTCCATGTCAGAAAAACGGTCTTTATCCAGACATTCACGCAGCAAGGCCGCTTTAACACCGCTTAGCCCCGTTGCCCGTTTAATATGGGTGGAAATGGATTTTGACCCGCGTGGTTTTTGCAAGGCGGTGCGCAATTGTTCAAGGGAACGATCCGGTGTGAGGTCAATATGAAGGGCGGCCTTAACCTGTTGTTCAATTTCTAATCTTAAGGCACGGCTATGGGTGTAAATAGCACTGCCTTCAACACCTGTTTTGGAAATAACAAAATCGCCTTTTTTATAGCCAAGCTCCGTTTTAAGGGCGATGGATTTAACAGGGTGGCCTGCAAATTTCTCAATAAAGAACGTACTCCACTCCACAAGAAAACCGCAGTTACTTGGCTTAAACTCATTTAGTGATATTTCGCGCTCTCTAAGGGCAGTTTGCCAGTTTCCATCTGAACCAAGCTTGGGCCAACTGACCCCGCCAAGCCCAAGGAGGGTTGCATCGGCGCTAAAGCTGGTTTGCCCATTGGGTGTTTCAAAGATCAGCTCGCCCTTGTCCCATCCCATCCAGCGATGGCGCATATGGGTTTGAAGGCCCTTAATTTTAAGGGATTTAATCCAGCTGCGCAGCAGCGGGGCGGCCTTGAAATCGGTTGGGAATATACGCCCTGAACTGCCGATAAAAGTTTCAATGCCCAAATCTTTCGCCCAATTGCGAATATCTTCAGGGCTAAATTCACGAATGGCTTGTTCCAGAACGGGCGCCCCATCGCTATAGCGTTTTAAAAACTCTTCTAACTCTTCACTATGGGTCAGGTTCATCCCGCTTTTACCGGCCATGAGAAACTTGCGCCCCAATGAGGGCATCGCATCAAAAAGATGAACCTCATGGCCTTTGCCGACAAGTTGCTCAGCTGCCATCAATCCGGCAGGGCCGCCGCCAATAAGTGCAATTTTTTTCATGCTCATTTTAAACAGCCCTAAAAAACGAAAGAGAGGATGGCTCGGGGTGGACCATCCTCTCTATAGGGTCTTATTCAAACGATGTCTAGGGGAAGACCGTTTGAAAGGGAGGCTTCTCATAGAGGGCACTAGAGAAGTTACTTATTATATAACCATAGGATTGATAGTTTATCTGTGAGCTGCTTCACAAACCTGCTATTTTGTTTTTAATATTCAATAAAGGTGCTTGGAATGGTTATTCGCGACAAGAAAGAACTACTGGCAAATAGTGAGCTCCTCAGCGGGCTTGATGGCGATATGCTGGATCGTTTGTTGTCCATGACCGTGACGCGCAAGCTGGCAAAAAACGAGACGTTATTTGTAAAAGGTGATCCCGGGGATAGTCTTTTTGGGGTGCAGGAAGGCAAGATTAAAATTGTCACCACCTCGCCAAACGGCAAAGAGGTCACGCTCAATATCATTGAGGAAGGCCAGTTTTTTGGTGAGATTGCCCTGCTGGATGGTATGGACCGCACAGCCGATGCGGTTGCCATGGAAAAAAGTGAGCTATTGGTTATTCAACGGCGTGATTTTATCCCGTTTTTGGAAAAACATCCCAAGCTTTGTATTCAGGTCATGCAGCTTCTGTGTCACCGTGTGCGCATCACTTCTGAAATGGTGGAAGATGCCGCCTTCTTACCCCTTGATGGACGCTTGGCAAAACGCTTGCTTAATCTGGCAGAACTTTATGGGGAAGAGGGTGAGAATGGCGGGGTTCTGATCGGACTGAACCTGCCCCAACAAGAGCTCGCCCGCATGATGGGGACGAGCCGTGAAAGCGTGAATAAGCAGTTGCAAATCTGGCGTGGTGCAGGTTGGATAGAGCTTGCACGCGGCAAAGTCACCCTTATGGATGAAGATGCATTGCGTGATGTTTTGGAAGCCGCAGAGTTTGATTAGAGGCTGTTTTTAAGGTGCCTTTGAATCACTTCTCGCCATTTCCTCAAGGGCATGTTCTTCAAGGAAACTGGTGAGATAATCATAGGCCTCATCCACCGTGTCGCAATAGGTGAAAAGCTCCATATCTTCTGGGCTGATGGTGCCATATTTCACCAAAGCATCCAGATTAACCACATCATCCCAGAATTCTTTACCATAAAGGACGATAGGCAGGCGCTTGCTGACTTTATCTGTCTGGATTAGCGTGAGAGCTTCAAACAGTTCATCCATTGTGCCAAACCCACCGGGGAAGGCGACCATGGCTTTGGCTAGATACATGAACCAGAATTTACGCATGAAGAAATAGCGAAATTCAAAAGAAAGCTGACGTGTAATATAAGGGTTTTGATGTTGTTCAAACGGCAGGGTGATATTAAACCCCATGTTGAGCCCCTTGGCTTCAGAAGCCCCGCGATTTCCCGCTTCCATAATGCCCGGGCCGCCCCCTGTACAAAGCACAAAGCGTTTTTTAACCCCTTCTAACCCCTTGGACCATTCTGTTAAGCGGCGTCCCAACTCGCGCGAATCTTCATAATAGCGCGACATATGAAGGTCCATTTCCGCGCGTTTAACATCACCGTTATTTTTGCGTGCTTCAGCCAATTGTTCTTCAGCAACATCGCGTGGCAATGTGCGGGCAGAACCAAAAAAGATAATGGTATCTTCAACGTTTTGCGCCTCAAAACGGGCATCCGGTTCGATATATTCTGACAGGATGCGCAAGGCACGGCCTTCACGGCCTTCAATGAAGTGAGTGTTGAGATAGGCTTGAACAGGAGGGTAGGGGGAGTCGACCATGGGAAACCTCAATTCTTGTTATCATTATTATAATATATTGGAATTGTTGGAGGAATTGGCAAGAATTTAAATATGCCAGCCTATTTTTCCCACTTGGAAGCGGCTTCATCATCGGCTTCGCGGGCATCAACCCAACTGCCATCGCCTTGTTCATCTTCTTCCAACTTCCAAAAAGGAGCTTTGGTTTTTAGAAAATCCATGAGGAATTCAGCTGATTCAAAGGCTGCTTTTCGATGGGCAGAGGCGGTCACGACCAATACGATATTTTCACCGGGCTCCATGCGGCCATAACGGTGAATAATCAGCACCTCTTCAAGGGGCCAGCGATCGCGTGCAATGGCTTCAATTTCTTCCAGCTTCTTTTGCGTCATGCCCGGATAATGTTCCAGTGTCATGGCTGATACGCGGGTTTCGTCTTCTTTGGTATGTTGAAAATCACGCACCAAACCAACGAAAGAACAAATGCCGCCAATAGACGGATTGCCTTTGGAAAGGGCATTAATCTCTGCGCCCACATCAAAGTTTTCAGCCTGTACACGGATCATGGGTTCAGCCTCCGGTCACAGGGGGGAAGATGGCGAATTCATCTTCATTTTTCACCATATCGACTTCTTGGGCATAATCCTGATTAACCGCCACACGAATGACTTTTTCCGCACTTAAGGCTTCAGCATAATTTTCCCCGCGTGCACGCAAAAGATCGAGGACCTCAGCAACAGTATGGGCGCCTTTTGGCAGTTCAATTTCTTCTTCAGCGCAACCGATTTTGGTGCGCAACCATGCAAAATAGAGAACTTTCATTACTGGCTTACCTCGCTATAAGGGATGAAATCGACCAAATCACCGACTTTAATCTGATGGGCGTGATCAGGTATTTCTACCAGACCGTCTGTTTGAACCATGGAAGTGAGAACGCCTGATCCGGTTGTGTGAAACAGCTCAACCACGGGCCCGTTTGGGGTGTCTTTTAAAAAAGCACGCTGCCATTCATAGCGCCCGCCTTTATGGTTCATCTCAAAATTAGCCGGGATTTTATAGCTGCGCGTGGAAATATCACTGCGACCAGAAAAACCAGAAATCATGGGCCGGGCAATCATCATGAAGGTCACCAAAGTTGCTACCGGATTGCCGGGCAGGCCGATAAACGGGGTCTCGCCCACTTCGCCAAGGGCAATGGGGCGACCCGGCTTAATGGCAATGCGCCAGAAATTGATTTGGCCTAACTGGGCAACAGCTGATTTGACATGGTCTTCTTCACCAAGGGAAACCCCACCAGAGGTAAATAGAACATCATGGGTGTCAGCGGCCTCTTTTAAACCATTGGTGATGACGCCCAGATCATCGGGCAAAATGCCAAGGTCTGTGACTTCACAGCCCACAGATTCCAACAGGGACATAACGCTATAACGGTTGATGTCATAAACGCAGCCTTCCCCTAAGGGCTCACCCGCATCGGTGATTTCATCGCCTGTTGAAAAGACAGCAATTTTTAAAGGCGCATAGACTTCAATCTCAGTTTTACCAACGGAGGCACAAACACCAATGTCAGCCGCGCGTAGTTTGCGCCCTTTTTTAAGGATCACATCACCGATTTTAATGTCTTCCCCCAGTTTGCGAAAATTAGCACCTTTTTTGGGTGCCGCACCTGGGGCAAACGTGACATGGCCCTCAGCCTCAGTGGCATTTTCCTGCATGATGACCGTATCACTGCCTTCAGGAATAGGAGCACCTGTAAAAATGCGCAAAGCCTCACCGGATTGGGCTCTGCGCCCTAAAGGGTGACCTGCGGCAATACGGGCGCTAACAGGCAGAATGGTTTCACCATCGGTTTTTAAATCCTGAAACTTAACCGCATAGCCATCCATGGCAGAGTTGTTATGCGGGGGGACATTTTGCTGGGCGGTGATGTCAGAGGCTAGAATTTTACCCACACATTGGCGCAAGGGCAGAGTGGTGGTTTTAGCCATCGGTTTGATTTTTTCTGCCAGACATTGGCGTGCCTCATCTAAGGGCATCATCGCACCGGGGGTGGCAAAACAGCTTTCAAAAACGGTATTCATGTTTATTTCCGAAGTTGCAAATGATCGATAATAAAAGCCGCAATTGCCTCTGCGTCATTGAGGTCGATCAAGCCTCGACCATCCGTTTCAAATTTCTCATCACTGGCAATGGCGAGAATGGTTTGATCCTCAGGCCATAAAGCCGGACGACCATAGGACGGGCGGTGAACCTCGATCTTGGGATGGTCATGATATTTAAACCCTTCCACCAAGAGCAGATCGACTTTAGTCATATGGGGCAAAAACTCTTCAATCTCGGGCTCTTTTTCATCGCGCAATTCATGCAGTAAAGCCCAGCGTTTACTGGAGGCAAGCAAGACCTCTTGCGCCCCTGCTTCGCGTTGGCGATAGGAGTCTTTTCCCGGTTTATCCATATCAAATTGATGATGGGTATGTTTGATGGTGGAAACCGAAATACCATGTTTGGCAATGGCGGGGATCAGGTCTTCCAACAAGGTGGTTTTGCCACTGCCACTTTTACCGACAATACCAAAAACTTTCATTTATTCGACCATATGCTTAAGGCCGGTGCGCAGATAATCATATCCGGTGACGAGGGTCAAAAGGGCGGCCAGCCACAAACCGACATAGCCAACCGTGACGGTCTCAGCAACCCAAAGATAAGGCCCGGCATTGCCCACAATTAAGAAACCAAGGGCCAACATCTGAATGGTTGTTTTCCATTTCGCCAATAATGTCACAGGCACGCTGACTTTTGTTTGGGCAAGAAATTCACGCAAGCCAGAGACCAGCAGTTCGCGCACCAAAATAACACCTGCTGCCACGACATGAATGCCTTCAATCGGGCCAAAGCCGATGAGCATGATAATAAGCGTTGCAATGAGCAGTTTATCAGCAATTGGGTCCATAAATTGACCAAGGGCAGATTGCAAATCCATCTTGCGCGCCAGCCAACCGTCAAAGAAATCGGTGATACAAGCGTAGACATATAAAGAAAAGGCCATCCAGTTGCCCGCAGGTTCACCCACCATATAAAGGCCGATCAGGATCGGGATGATCATGATACGTGAGGCAGTTAATATGTTGGGCAGGTTCCAGAGCATGGTCTCTACATCTTCTCTTTAATGAATTGTGGAGGGCATATTAGGTCGGAAAATAAAATTAGGCTATAGGCTTGTTCTCTTTAAGGCACAAAAATGTTCATTTTGATCATCAATTTTTAACTGTTTAGACAGTATTTATGTTATATCACGTCTGTGTTTTGTAAATACGCATGTATGTTGTGCTTTGTCTTCAGGGAAAATGATGAACCGTTTGAGTGTCTTAACTGTTTTATTTTTAGGATTTATTCTAAGTAATGCAAATGCACAGGCCAGCACAGAAACGCAATCGCCTGTGGTTGCGGTTCCCATTATCACCCAATTGGTGAAAAAGGATGAAGCGCAGAATAAATGGACAGGTCCGTTAATTGATCTCCTTGGTGAAGTTGAAAAAAAAGCCGGGACTGATCTTAACTTGCGCCTTGTGCCTTTTAAACGTGCGATTGCCATGACCAAAGAAGGCGAGGCTGATTTTGGCGTTTTTATGGAAAGCCCGAAACGCAACAAAATGGCCATGCCGATTATGAAACTGGGTGAGGCTCTTTTTGTAATTGTGAGCTTGAAAGACAGCGCCATTACGGATTTAAACCAGCTCGAACATAAAGTCGTTGGACGCATCCGTGGGGGAACAGACGTTAAAAGCCTTAAGGCGCTTTCCAATATGAAATACCATTTTTTTAACAATCACGAAGATGGCGTGCGATTGTTAAAGGCTGGGCGCATTGATGCGTTGTTAACAGCTGATTTCAGGGTTTTGGATGCCATTGAAAATTTTGGTCTGTCCTTTAAAGAGATTGCACGGCCCCTGTCTGTGGAACCACGTGAATTATGGCTTTATTGGTCGTGGGAGTCCAAACAACCCTTCGAGCTTGTGCGCAATATCAAAAACTTGCCCGCTCTAACCTTTCGTGGGATGGATACGGGCACCTTATATGACAGCTATAAACAACCATAAAATATCTTATTCGTGAAAATGGTCATAGAGGGTCTTGGCAATGGATTTGCTGATGCCATCGACTTGTTCAAGATCGCTTAAGCCCGCTTGTGCCACAGCCTTGGCAGACCCAAAATGATGCAAAAGCGCTTTTTTACGCTTTGCCCCAATACCATCGATATCATCTAAAATCGATTGTTTAACTGACTTGCCGCGTTTGGCGCGATGGGTGCCAATGGCAAAGCGGTGGGCTTCATCGCGCAGGCGTTGGATGAAATGATTGACGGGTTCTGTATGACCAAGCTGGAAAGGTTCAAGCCCGGGGATGATGATTTTATCATAGCCCGCGTTGCGATCTGGCCCTTTTGAAATACCTGCCAGTGTTACATCATCAATACCAAGTTCTTCAAAAACAGACACCGCAATATTAAGCTGGCCTTTACCGCCATCAATAATCACAAGGTCAGGCCATTGGCCTTTTTCTTTATCCGGGTCTTCCTTGATGGCGCGCGAAAACCGTCGGGTGAGGACTTCACGCATCATAGCGTAATCATCATCACCTTGGGCTTCTTTGATGTTGAATTTACGATAGGCATTTTTAATAAACCCATCTGGGCCTGCCGCAATCATAGCGCCAACTGAATTTGTCCCTTGGGTATGGGAGTTATCATAAACTTCAATGCGCTCAGGCATGGCGTCCATCTGCATAACGCGTTGGACCTCAAGCAGGAGCTTTCTCTGGGATGCACTTTGCGCCATGCGTCTGCCCAAGGCCTCGCGCGCATTATTCATGGCATGTGAAATGAGCTTGGTTTTATCCCCGCGTTTTGGCGATTGGATGGTGACTTTACGCTCAGCACGCACGCAGAGGGCTTCTTCTAAAATCGTTTGGCCCGGCAGGTCATGGCTGACCAATATTTGTTTGGGCGGGTGCTTATCGGCATAAAACTGTCCCATGAAAGCTTCGATAATTTCAGGCAGTTCGTCTTTAGAACCATGGCTTGGATAATAAGCCCGATTACCAAAATTAGCCCCTGCGCGAAAAAAGAAAACCTGAATGCAGGTTTGTCCACCATCTTGATAGCCGGCCACCACATCGGCTTCTTCAAGGCCGGGGATGTTGATGTCTTGGCGCTGTTGAATGCGCGACATGGCTGAGATGCGATCGCGATAAATAGCGGCTTCTTCAAATTCCAAATTCTCACTGGCACGGGCCATGTGCTCAGCCAGTTCTTCTTGTAAGGCTTTGCTGTCGCCGCGCAAGAAACGCTCAGCCTCCCCAACCAGCTTGCCATACGCTTTTTGAGAGATGCGATCCACACAAGGCGCTGAGCAGCGTTTGATCTGATATTGCAGGCAGGGCCGTGTGCGTGCACCAAAGACACTATCTGAACAAGGGCGCAGCAAAAAAGCACGCTGAAGGGTATTGAGCGTTTCATTTACCGCCCAAGCTGAAGCAAAGGGGCCAAAATAGGTGCCTTTGCGGTTTTTCGCCCCGCGATGTTTCAGCACTTGGGGGAAATCATGATCCCCTGTTACCAAGATCATGGGAAAAGATTTATCATCGCGCAGTAAAATATTATAGCGTGGCTTTAACTTTTTGATCAGGTTGGATTCAAGTAACAGCGCTTCGGCTTCTGTGTGGGTGGTGATGAATTCCATGGCGTGGGTTTCTGAAACCATGCGCTGGATACGAATGGTCAGGCGTTGTGGTGTGGTATAATTTGCCACGCGTTTTTTAAGGGATTTGGCTTTACCCACATAAAGCACATCGCCTTTTTCATTAAACATGCGATAGACACCAGGGCCTGAAGCCAGTGTTTTAAGGTAGCCCTTAATCACTTCCATACCCCGGCTTAAAGAGCCTTTAACGGGCGTGCTTGGGACTTCTAGTCCGCTTTTTTCTTCATGTCTGCGCTCATTCATAACTCAACAGATGGAACATTGTGGGCAATTCGTCAACCAATGTGATTGTCCTTAATGTATTTTGTCGGTTATAACTTTTACAACCATTGCTCAAATTTCATGAAATCCCCTGTTTATGGCCCGTGTCCCCCACCCAATTAAGTCCCACGCTGCATTAACTTATAAAGAACCGCTCTCGGTTCGCATGGGGCGTTTATTTATGCTTTTGGGCAGCATTATATTGGTGCTGGGTCTGCTTTATACGGTGGCGTGGTTGATGACTTCCATGGCGTTGAAATCCGGTGTGAAAGACTGGATGAAAGCGCGAAAAGCACAAGGCTATATCGCGAGCTATGAAGATAAGAAAGTCGAGATGGGCGGCTTTCCCTTTAGTGTGAGAGCAACCTTAAACGTTGTGAAATTCGCCCCACCTAAAAATGCGCAAAAAAAACGCGATTGGTTTTGGTCTGCCAAGACAGTAGATTTTGAAATCATCCCCTTGCCTTGGACGTTGGGCACGGTCCATGTGGATTTAGGCGCTGAACAGACTTTACGCTTAGGACGTCAAGTCCTAGAAGGCCGCGCTGAAAGCCTTAAACTTTCCCAGGACTGGTTGTCTGATGGTATTCCTGAAAGCTTGGGGCTATCCATTAAAAACTGGCAGCTGCAATCAAGTGGGGCCTTGTTAAATGTTGCGAGCCTTGAAATGGAGGGGGCGCGCAAAGAAGATGGTGCCTATGGGCTTGACCTTCAGGCTGAGAGAATGGACTTGCCGCTTGGAATTACGGGAATGGGTCGACGGGTTTCTGAAGTGACCCTTCATGCCAAATTAACCGAAAACTTTGGCGCAACGGGGATGGGTAAAGAAGATCTGATCTTGTGGCGCGATGCAGGCGGGACGCTGGAACTTGAACGCATACAGGTCAATTACCTGCCGTTGATTTTACAGGGCAATGGGACGGTTGCCTTGGATGCGGATTTGCAGCCAGTCGGGGCCTTTACTGCACGTATTCAGGGCTTTTTTGAAACGGTCAGTCGCTTGCGCCGTGGTGGAATTATTCGCGGGCCAGATGCCAGTATGGCAAAGGTGGTGTTGGGCATGTTGTCAAAACAGCCTAAAAATGGCGGTCCAGCCAGTATCAGCCTGCCCTTGACCTTACAAGAACGTGCCTTATTTGCAGGGCCTGTGCGTTTAATTGAGATGCCGAGAATTGAGTGGTGAGAAGATGACAGATAAACCAAATTCCATTTCTGCAAAAGATACGACTTATCACTTGCATCCTTATACCAACCTGAAAGCTCATGAAGAGCAAGGGCCATTGGTGATTACGCGTGGTGAGGGCGTGCGGGTCTTTGGCGAAGATGGCAAAGAATATATTGAAGGTTTATCCGGCTTATGGTGTGCCTCACTGGGGTTTAATGAGCCCCGCCTTGTAAAGGCTGCGCAAAAGCAAATGGAAACCTTGCCATTTTATCATAGCTTTACGGGCAAGGTGCCCGATGTAACGGCAGAGCTGGCGGAAAAACTGGTTGACGTAACACCAGATGGCCTTGATCGGGCATTATTTTGTAATTCAGGATCAGAGGCTAATGATACGGCGATCAAGCTGGTGTGGTATTATAATAATGCGCGCGGCAAACCTGAGAAAAAGAAAATCATTTCGCGAGAAAAAGCCTATCATGGGGTGACCATTGCTGCAGGTTCCATGACCGGATTGGCCTATGCACAAAATGGTTTTGATCTGCCCGCCAGTGAGCGTATTTTACAGACCAGTTGCCCGCATTATTATCGCTATGGCCTTGATGGTGAAAGTGAAGAGGCTTTTGCCACGCGCATGGCAAGCGAGCTGGAAGAACTCATCTTGGCAGAAGGCCCTGAGACCGTTGGGGCCATGTTTGCAGAACCGATCCAAGGGGCAGGCGGGGTGATTTTACCGCCCATGGGTTATTTTGAGAAAATTCAGGCGGTTTTGAAAAAATATGATGTGTTGCTTATTGCCGATGAAGTGATTTGTGGTTTTGGCCGCACGGGCAAGATGTTTGGCTCACAAACTTATAACATCAAGCCCGACATGATGACGCTTGCTAAGCAAATGTCTTCTGGTTATTTGCCAATCTCAGCCTTGATGGTGTCGGATGGGCTGTATCAAGTGGTGAAAGAACGTAGCAATGAGCTTGGAGTATTTGGTCATGGGCTGACCTATGGCGGTCATCCGGTGCCTTGTGCAGTGGCGCTTGAGGTGCTGAAGATTTATGAGGAGCGCGATATTGTTGCGCAGGTCAATGCCATAAGCCCTTATTTTCAAGATCGTTTAGCGACATATGCGGACCATCCGCTTGTGGGCGAAGTTCGTGGCACAGGCTTAATTGGCGCGATTGAGTTAAGTGCGGATAAAGCGAGCAAAACTCCGTTTGACCCAAGCCTTGGCATGGGGGCAGGTTTGGTGAAAAAATGTGAAAACCATGGCTTGATTTTGCGCGCCATGCCCGGTGATTGCGTGGCCTTTTGCCCACCTTTGATTAGCGAGCAGACTGATCTGGACGCCTTATTTAGCCGATTTGATGCAGCCTTAGCGGAGATGTAGATTATGAAAACCATCGGTATGCTCGGCGGGATGAGCTGGGAATCAACAACAAGTTATTATCAGGCGCTCAATCGGGGGGTGAAGTCAGCCCTTGGCGGGCTCCATTGTGCTAAAATCGCCATGGTCAGTGTGGATTTTGCTGAGATTGAGAAGCTTCAACATGAGGATAACTGGGATGAAACGGCTGTGATCCTAAGTGAGGCGGCAAAATCTGTTGAGGCGGCTGGTGCTGATTTTTTACTGATTTGCACCAACACCATGCATAAGGTGGCAGATCAGATTGAAGAAGCCATTGATATTCCCATTCTTCATATTGCGGATGCAACGGCTGAGGCCTTAAAGGAAAAAGAGATCAAGCGTGTGGGGCTGCTTGGCACCAAATTCACGATGGAGCAGGCGTTCTATAAAGGGCGGATTTCAAAAAATCATGGGATTGATGTAGTTGTCCCCGTTGAGGCCCAGCAGGAATGGGTGCATGAGATTATCTATAATGAGCTCTGCCAAGGTATCATCAAGGAAGATTCGCGCGACCTTTTCCTTGCCATCATTGATGACCTTCATGAAGAAGGCTGTGAGGCCGTGATCTTGGGCTGTACAGAAATAGCTCTGTTGGTGTCACAAGAAGACACAGAAGTTGCGCTTTTTGATACGGCGCAAATCCATTGTGATATGGCAGTGAAGTTGGCTTTAGGGGCCGGCTCTTAAACTTTATCAGCAATCCAGATGTTTGCTGCAGCAAGGCCATCTTCCAAAAGCTTTGTCAGTTCAGGAACGATAGGGGCAACTTCAGGGCCTTCGCCTGTTACAAGCTTGCGCTCAATAATGGCAGCTTGTTCAGAAAGCAGAGTTAAGCCAAGGGTACCTGTAGATGATTTCAGCGTATGAGCTTCTTTGCGCAGCTCATCCATATCATTGGCTGCAAGAAGGTTCTGCATGTTGGCAACACGTCCACCTGCATCATCAGCCAAATCAACAAGCAGGGTTGCAACTAATTCTGCACCGACCTGTTCTACAAGCTCGTTTAAAGTCTCTTCACAAAGCATATCGCTCATTATATCCCTGCCTAGTTTCTTATATTTGGCTCATAATGAACCAAATAGTTTCTTAATGCAATGTTGGTTTGTCTTCTTCGTTTTGCACACCGGGAATACGATCAAGCACAGGCATTTTAATTTCAATGAAATCCGTGCTGATTTTATCTGGTTCAATATCATCCAGATGCAGGATAATTGCACGCCCAACCTGCAAAGAAGCTGCAACCGCCCATTCTAATTGCTTAATGGCTTTTTCATCACCATGGGCCTGAGCCTCAGGCAAAATGCGGTGTTGAAGAAATTGTGCCACCCCGGCAAAAGCACGCGATGTGGCTTGGGCTCGACTAGCCAGCAGGGTAAAACGTGACCCATTATCAAGCTGGTCTGCGGCTTGGTTAAGCTCTGCCATCATGGCATTGACATTCACATCGCTTTTATCGGTTTTAGCCGCAACAAAGCGCAAGAAACCAGCATAAAATTTATAATCGTTAGAAATCTTCGTCGTCATCGAAATCGTCTTCGTCTTCTAGTTCAGAACCGGGCAGCACATTGGGCAGGTCCAGCCAGTGCCAATGGCGGTACACTTTATCGCAGGCTTCATCGAGTTGGTCCAGTATGTTTTCATCTTCATTGGCGATGATATAGCTGTCACCATCTTGGTTTTCCACCGCACAGGCCATTAGGCTTTCCATGCCCATGGGACCTTTTTCAAGCTGGATTAAGGTGAAAACTTCTTCATCTTCGCTATAACCGCTGCCTTCGATATTGACGATGATGATATAAGGCCCGACCTCAAACTGGTCTTGAACATCCTCGCCTTCGCGCTCAATAATAATATCGCGCATGGCGGCAAGTCGTGCAGCAATGGCCTGCATTTTATCGTTTTCCATAATTCTTAATTCCTATATGGGAAGGCGACAGGTAATAACCGTTCCTTTATCAGGAACGGAGTCCAGTGTCACGCTACCATCGTGTAATTCGATAAATCGTTTCACCAAAGTTAAGCCCAATCCTGCCCCGCCTTTGCCCGTACCATGGGTCTCACCGCGTTCAAAATTGCCAAAAATTCGATCTTGATCTGCCTGTGGAATGCCCTTGCCCGTATCAGAAACACTAAAGATGATTTGGTAAGGGTCGCGCTTGGCGCTTAGGGTAACCGTTCCGCCATGAGGGGTATAACGAATGGCATTGGTGAGCAGATTGAACATCACCTGTTTTAAGCGTTTTTCATCTGCCGTCATCCAGCCGATATCTTGGGGGCAATCATATTCAAGGCTGAGGCGGCGGCGCTTGGCACTTTCTTTAACAAGGCCAAGAACAGATACAAGCATGGTCTGGATATCAAGTGTATCAAGCTCAAGCGAGATTTGTCCGGCCTCAATATTGGCAAGATCAAGGATATCTGCCACAAGCGAGCTAAGTTGTTCTGCACTGGTGTGGATGCCCTTGGCATATTCCATCTGGCGCTTGTTCAGCGGGCCGAAATATTCTTCACAGAGCAGGTCGGCAAAACCCACAAGTGTGGTCAGGGGGGTGCGAATTTCATAAGATACATTGGCGATGAATTCAGATTTAAGGCGGTCCGCTTCATGTTGGGCATCTGATCTTTCGCGCAATGCCTGTTCGACAACAGCACTGTCAGTCACATCCAGATAAGACAGGAGCGATCCGCCATCGGGCAAGGGGACAGAGGCATATTCAAGGATGGAGCCATCACTGCGCACAAGGCGCTGGTTGTTGGGCTCGCGCATCATGATGCGGGCAACCAGTTGTTCACGAAAGCTCGTCCAGTTTTCCACCCCTTCGTAAAAATCACGACAGCGTTCCAGCACATCGGTGATATGGGGCTTGGTGGCGAGGAATTCCTCAGGCAGGTGCCAGATTTGGGCAAAGGCAGGGTTGGAGAGACGGACCTTGCCATTGGGGCCAAACACGACGACCCCTTCAAACAAGTTATCCAGTGTTTCGCGTTGCACAGCAGATAGCGCCTTGTTTGAACTTTCAAGGGCAATGGTGTCGGTGACATCTTCAAAGGTCATCACCAGACCACTGACCGGATGGGGGCTGGTGATGGTGCGAATGGTGGAATTATCCGGTAAATGCAGGCTGTCTTCTTCCGGGTGTTGCAGCTCGACAAACTTGGCGACCTGTTCTTGGCGGAAAGCTTTGAAATTGGCGTATTCCGGTAGTTTTCGTGTTTCGCGCAGGCGATCAAGGATTTCCCCATAGGAGGGGCGCCCATCAAGCCAGTCTTTATCAAGGTCCCAGAGTTGGGCGTATGCTGTATTGTAAAAGCCAAGGCGGGTATCACCGTTAAAAATGGCAATGGCGGTGACAAGATTTTCAAGGGCTGCGCGCAACAGGCTTTCACCGCGCTGGGCATTTTCCACCATATTTTCAGCCGAAGTCATATCCTCAGCAATGCCGATGAAGCCTTCACCACCGGGTAAGGGGATTTCAGCAATTTCAAACAGGCGGGCATTTTGACCAACGGGCAGGCTTAAACGTTCGCGCACTTCACGGCCTGCTTCCATGGCGCGTTGGGCGATATGTTGGGTATGGTCACTATCGGGGGCAGCGGGGTTATGATAGATAATATGACCACTGGCATCGCGCATCCAGATGGGCAGTGGCAGGCTTTCCAGCACAGAGACAAGCTTGTCGCGCTCACTCGTCATGGCCTGAAGGGAGCGCGCCATAGGGCCATTTGCAACGATAGCCCCATTGGCAAGGCGCATGAAAAGAAGGTCCACAAGCGGCTCGCCCTCTTCGCTTAATACCCGTTGACCCACAGCCTGGACCACACGGTCATCCCCGCCTTGAAGGGGCAGGATGATGTCAAAGCTCATACCTTCATTGTGAAGGGAGGAAACAGCGGCATCAAGGGTGCGCGCGGCCTCATCATCAAAACATTCTAAAATATCGCCATAGCGCGATTGGGTGCCTTTGGGCAAATCTAATAAAACCGCCATGCGCGCAGAACAGTTTTCAATGCCATTGACCACATTCCAGCGATAAAGCCCATCAGGGATACCCACGAGCACTTCTTGGAGCTGAAGGGTCTGTTGGCCAAGTGTTTCACGTTCTTCTAACAGGGATTTATTTTTGCGCCATAACAAGAAGAGAGCAGGCACACCAAGGGCGGCAAGTGCAACCATGCCTAATATGAGCGCGCCCAGTGAATCCATAAATAAAAAAGCCTTGTTTGAAAAACTGGTCTGATTCTACGCAGTTTAAGGGAAAGAAACAACCATTGCGTCAGTGTAATGATAAAATAACCTATTGAAAATAGGTGAAAAACATATCAACTTAGAGTCTGTCTTTGCGCAAAGGAGATAATCCATATGGAAGATTTTTCAAGTCATTCTGGTCAATTAACGGGCATGACCCTTGCTGAACAGTTGAAAATCACAGAGCGTGACATTGAACAGCGCAAGGAACTCATCGGTTTTTATAAAGATGATGAGAAGGCACTTGTGGAATGTAAAAGCCATATTCAAGAGAATTTAGAACAGATTGTTGATGAGTTTTATAACTATCAACGTAGCGTGCGTGAAATTCAGGTCTTGATTGGCGATGCGGAGACTTTTCGACGGCTTCATGGCTCAATGAAACGCTATGTTTCAGAGTTGTTTGAAGGTTATTACGACAGTACTTATGTCAATCGGCGTTTGCGCATCGGTAAGGTCCATAACAGCATTGGTGTGTCGCCAAAACTTTATATTTCGTCACTCTCTCGTCTTGAAGCAATCCTTTATCGCTATGTCACAGATGCTTGTGAGGGGGATCTTACCAAGGCCTTTCGCCGTTCAGCTGCCATGCGAAAATTATTGATGCTGGATATTCAGCTTGTGTTTGATACCTATATCAATTCCATGATGTCTGAAGTGCTGGTGGCTAAAGATGAGCTTGAAAATTATGCCGGGACGTTGGAGCAAACTGTGGCTGAACGTACCCGCCAACTTGAAGAGATGTCGCGCTCAGATGGTTTGACCAAACTACAAAATCAACGGTCTTTTTATGAACGTTTGCGCCATGAAATTGCGGTTGCAGAGCGTAATGAAACAAGCTTAAGTCTTGTGTATTTTGATTTGAATAAATTTAAAGATTTAAATGATAAAAAAGGCCACCGCGAAGGTGATGCCTTATTGGCCCGTGTGGGCCACGCCATGTTGGAAACTGCACGTACTTCTGATATCTGTTGTCGCTATGGCGGGGATGAGTTTGCGGTGATTATGCCGGGGACAGATTGGACGGCTTCTGAAAAATTCTGTGACAGGTTACAGGCCTGTTTTGATAAGGGCGAGACCCACGGGGTGACGTTCAGCATGGGGGTTTCTGAAACCGGGCCGGATAAATTTTCATCCATGGATGAGTTGGTGACACAAGGCGATGAAGCCATGTATCGGGCAAAAGCGGCTTCGCGTATTGATGGGTCACATCAGATGCGCCATTATTTAAAACCCAAGAGCAAAAAATAAAAAAGCCCCGTCTCAAGAAAAACTCAAGGCGGGGCTTTTTAGTGCGTGAGCAAGATCGCTTAGTAGCGGTATGCATCTGGCTTGAACGGACCGTTCACAGGAACGCCGATGTAATCAGCTTGTGCTTGTGACAATTTAGTCAGTTTCACGCCGAGCTTTTCAAGGTGTAGAGCTGCAACTTTTTCGTCCAAGTGCTTAGGCAATACGTAAACTTCGTTTTTGTATTTGCCATCCGCATTGTTTTGGTAAAGTTCGATTTGGGCCAGAACTTGGTTGGTGAAAGAGGCAGACATCACGAATGAGGGGTGACCTGTTGCACAACCGAGGTTAACAAGGCGACCTTCAGCCAGCATGATGATCTTGTTGCCGTTTGGCATTTCGATTTGATCAACTTGTGGCTTGATGTTTGTCCATGTGAATTCTTTTGTCGCAGCGATCTGGATTTCGTTATCGAAGTGACCGATGTTACAAACGATGGCACCGTCTTTCATGGCAACCATATGTTCTTTGCGGATGATGTCGAAGTTACCTGTTGTTGTAACGTAGATGTCACCTTCAGGAAGGGCATCTTCAACTGTGACAACCTCAAAACCTTCCATGGCGGCTTGCAGCGCACAGATTGGATCAATTTCGGTGACAAGAACACGACAGCCAGAAGCGCGAAGAGATTCAGCAGAACCTTTACCCACATCGCCGTAACCACAAACAACAGCTACTTTACCCGCCATCATGATGTCAGTTGCACGGCGGATGCCATCAACAAGAGACTCACGACAACCGTATTTGTTGTCAAACTTAGATTTTGTAACAGAATCGTTTACGTTAATGGCTGGGAAGAGCAAAGTTTCTTTGCGTGCCATTTCGATGAGGCGGTGAACACCTGTTGTTGTTTCTTCTGTCACACCCATCAGTGCCGCGCCCGCTTTTGTGTACCATTGTGGGTCGATGGCGATGTGTTTTTTGATGGCTGCGAACAAGATTGTTTCTTCTTCAGAACCCGGGTTATCCAAAACAGAGATGTCTTTTTCAGCATCTTGACCAAGGTGGATCAGTACAGTGGCATCGCCACCATCATCCAAGATCATGTTTGGTGTTGTACCGTCATGCCAAGCAAACAGGCGGTGTGTGAAGTCCCAATATTCTTCCAGAGTTTCGCCTTTATGGGCAAATACAGGAATGTTAGCTGCTGCAATAGCGGCTGCCGCGTGGTCTTGTGTCGAGAAGATGTTACAAGAAACCCAACGAACTTCTGCGCCCAGCTCAACCAATGTTTCAATCAAACAAGCTGTTTGGATTGTCATGTGAAGAGAACCTGCAATCTTTGCGCCTTTAAGGGGCTGTGATGCGCCAAATTCTTCACGAAGGGACATAAGGCCCGGCATTTCAGCCTCTGCAAGTGTCAATTCTTTGCGGCCCCAATCGGCAAGGCTGATATCGGCAACCTGATAATCTGTAAATTCACCCATGGTGAGTATCTCCACATATAGACCGCCACAACAGGACGGTTGGTCATAAAAATGCGACCTACCCAGCAGGGGTAAGTTAGCAAGAAACGGTTTTGTGGTAATATAAAGAAATCTTTATATGTTTATCAAGAAGTATTTTCTTTATTTTTCTGGCATGGAGTCTGCTTAATAAATTGGTAATACCAATGTCATAAAATACTCACAGAAGGAGAGGCCGCTATGACACATTACATGCAACGGACCTATAGAAATAGAGACTATCAAGCTGATTTTGCCCAACGTCTTGTAAAAGCAGTCGGTTTTGATGATGCCATTCGTGAATGTTACGAGAACCAATGGCTTGGTACATTAATCCATATCCAGCACTTGCAACGTGCCTATTACACCAGCTAGGCAAAAATTGCCGAGTATGAGGTGGGCAAATTTTGCCTAGTGGCAGGATCAGTGCTTAAAAAGATATTTATTCAACCTGTTGAAGCAGGGCTTCCAAGGTGCGGGTGAGGCGATCTAGGTCGTGATCTTCACTTAAACGGTGGTCGCCTTTTTTGACAAACTGGATTTCAACGTCATTAGATGTGATCATCTCTTGAATGCGCAAGGCTGTTTTCCAAGGTACATCGGGGTCTTCCATCCCGTGGATCAAGCGCACGGGCATATCCAGCTCAATAGTGCGGCGGAGCAAAAGGTTCTCACGCCCATCATCCAGCATGGCTTTGGAAATGACATAGGGCTCATCACCATAATCACTGGGGATTTCCACATAACCTTGTTCATTGATAATGGCATGCTGCTCAGGGCTGAGGTCATTCATCATCAGGTCTTCGGTGAAATCTGGTGCTGCGGCGATGCCTAAAAGGCCAGCAATGCGATCTGGGCGTTTTAGTGCTGATAAAAGCATGTTCCACCCGCCCATGCTGGAGCCAATAAGGATTTGCGGGCCTTGAGTGAGCTGGTCCAGCACATCAACCGTGTCATCAGACCAACGTGTTAAATGACCATCTTTAAATAAACCGTCTGATTTTCCATGACCTTGGCAGTCAAAGCGCAAAAAAGCATTGCCGCGTTTCTTGCAATAGTCTTCAACATGCAAGGCCTTGCCACCGTCCATATCCGACATAAGTCCATGAAGAAAAATTACACCGGGGCCTTTTCCGGGGGTATAGTGATACGCAATTCGTTCACCATTTTCTTGTGTTAAGAAGGAGGGTGCGCTATTTCCTGTAGGAAGTTCGGTCGTCATAACTTATAACACTCAATAAGAAACATAATTTAAGAACAATAAGCATGATAGATAACACCAATTCAGATACGGGGCAAACCCCACAAAATTCTAGCCGCCTTGCAACAGTCATGCAGGTTTTACCTGCCATGGTAACGGGCGGGGTGGAACGTGGCACAGTGGAAATGGCTGAAGCCATCGTTAAAGCAGGGGGACGTGCCATTGTGGTCTCTGCTGGTGGGCCCATGGTGCATGAGCTGACCCGTGTGGGCGCTGAACATGTTGAAATGAACGTTGAATCAAAAAACTTCTTTATCATTCGCAAAAACGCCACGCGTCTTGAAAAAATGATCAAGCAGGAAAGTGTTGATCTGGTTCATGCGCGCTCTCGCGCACCAGCATGGAGTGCTTATTGGGCATCTAAAAGAACACATACACCTTTCATCACCACCTTCCATGGCACCTATAGCCATCAAAACCCAATGAAGCGTTGGTATAATTCGGTGATGACCAAGGGTGAGCGCGTTATTGCGATTTCCAGCTTTATTGCAGGCCATATGCGCAAGATTTACGGGGTACGCCGCGAGATTATCCGCGTTATTCACCGTGGTGTTGACCTGTTTCGTTTTGACCCTGAAAAAGTCACAGCGGAGCGTTTGGTGAAACTTTCCACCCAATGGAATATCCCTGATGGGGTACCTGTTGTGGCCTTGCCCGGCAGATTGACCCGTTGGAAAGGCCAATTGGTCTTTATTGATGCCATTGCCAAACTGGAACGCAAAGATATCTGCTGTTTGTTGATCGGGTCCGATCAGGGGCGCAGTGAATATCGCAAAGAATTGGTTAAACGCATTAAGCACCATAATCTGGAAGGCGTCATCACCATCGTTGATGAATGCACAGATATGCCCACAGCTTATATGTTGTCTGATATTGTTGTTTCTGCCTCAACCGATCCTGAAGCCTTTGGCCGTGTGGTCTGTGAAGCCCAAGCCATGGGGCGCCCCGTTGTGGCGACCGATCATGGCGGTGCGCGCGAAACTGTAATTGAGGATCATACCGGCTGGCTTTGTAAGCCCGGTGATTCAGAAACCATGTCACAGGCCATTGCAAAAGGCCTGAACCTGTCTGAAGAAAAACGCGAAAAAATGGCGGGCCAAGCCATGAAACATATTCGCGAGGGCTTTTCTAAGGATGCCATGTGTTCTAAAACCCTTGAAGTTTATAACGAAGTGCTGAGCCTAGAGAACTAATGTCGCAGTCTAATGAGGCGAAAGAACGCATTCTGGTCATTAAATTGAGTGCGCTGGGGGATTTTATTCAGGCTTTAGGCCCGATGAAAGCTATTCGCGATCACCATCCAGAAGCCCATATCACCTTATTAACCACCAAGCCCTATATGGCCTTGGGTAAAGAATGCGGCTATTTCGATGCGGTTTGGTCGGACACGCGGCCCAAGGCATGGCAAGTACGTCGCACCCTTAAACTGCGCCAACAGCTTAAAAGCGGGAATTTTGATCGGGTTTATGATTTGCAAACCTCTGATCGCTCTTCCAGTTATTTCAAGCTCATGGGGGCCAAGGTAAAATGGTCGGGCATTGCGCGGGGGTGTTCGCATCCCCATGCCAATATCCAGCGTGATTTCATGCATACCATTGATCGCCAAGCCGAACAGCTTGAAATGGCGGGCATCTATGAAACGCCCATGCCAGACCTATCATGGGCTAAGGGCGATCTTTCGCGCTTTGATCTAGATACCCATATTGCCTTGCTCGTTCCCGGTGGGGCACCGCATCGCCCTGATAAACGTTGGCCTGCAAAAAAATATGCAGAGCTTGCCCATGCATTGCTGGAACGCAACATCCAGCCTGTCATGTTAGGGACTGCCAAAGAAGGCGACGTCTTGGATGAAATCCTTGATCTTTGCCCTGATGTAATTGATCTCTCCAGTCAGACAGATTTCTTGGAATTGGCCGCACTGGCGCGCTATGCCTATGTGGCGATTGGCAATGATACAGGGCCAATGCATCTTATCTCGCTGGCAGGCTGTAAATCCATCGTGCTTTATTCCAAAGCCTCAGACCCGAAACTTTGTGGTCAACGCGGACCTAACGTGAGTATCTTGCGTGAAGACTGCCTGAATGATGTCACTGTGCAAAGTGTCATTGAAGCGGTTGAGGCTTAAGCGCGACCCCGATCACTAAAATCATCCAGCAACATGGCAATGCGCCCGCTGTCGGTTTGCTCCATGATGATATTTGCGCGTTGGGTTGCTGCGCCACATTCCATTTCCAACAAGCGTTCTTTGACTTTTGGAATGTTGGATGCACTCATGGAAAGATCACGAATGCCTAATCCCAATAATAAGGGGCTATAGCGTGGATTAGCTGCAATTTCCCCACATAGGCTGATGGGGATATTATTGCGCAAAGCAGCTTGGGTCGTAAATTGGATGAGGCGCAAGACAGCGGGGTGAAGCGGGTCATAAAGATGGGCGACCTGCTCATCGGCGCGATCGGTTGCCAGTGTATACATGGTGAGATCGTTTGACCCAATGGCAAAAAACTCACAGACCTGAGCTAGGGCATCTGCTGCAAGGGCTGCACCGGGGATCTCAATCATGGCGCCAAGGGGCGGGAGATATTGGGCAATCTCATGGCCTTCTGTGCGCAGCTCAGCAGCGACTTTATGTAAAATGCGTCGTGCTTGGCGCACATCATTAACCGACGTCACCATAGGTAAGAGAATTTGGATAGGCCCGTGCAGGCTTGCGCGCAACATGGCGCGATATTGGGTTTCTAAAATATCGGGTCGGTTAAGCGAGAGACGTACCCCGCGCATGCCCAAAGGATTGCAGATGGAATTACCAAAATCATCAATGAGGGATTTGGCTGTTTTATCCCCGCCAATATCCAGGGTGCGCACGGTTAGCGGCTTGCCATCAAGCTTTTCAAGCAAAGTCTTAAAGACGTCATATTGATCATCTTCGCTCGGCAAGGTCTCGCGGTTCATATACATAAACTCACTGCGCAAAAGGCCAACCCCTTCCGCCCCGTTTTCAAGAACGTTATCAATCTCAACAGGCAATTCGATATTGGCTTTTAAGGTGATGCTGACCCCGTCACTTGTGATGGCAGGGCGTTCTTTTAAAACGCTTAGACGGGTGGCACGATCAAGGTTTTCTTGTGCACGTTTGAGGTAAAAATGTTTGGTTTTTTCTGTCGGGTTAACAACAACGCGCCCGGCATCCCCATCAATAATGACATGATCACCGGTATTGATTGCGCCAATAATCCCCGTTGCGCCCAAAACAGCCGGCAGGTTTAAAGCACGCCCCATAATGGCGGTGTGGCTTTCTGGTCCCCCTAAAACAGTGGCAAAGCCCGAGACTCTTTTGGGGTCCATCAAGGCGGTGTCAGCAGGGGTTAGCTCTTCTGCAATGATGATGGAGTTTTCATCAATATCATGAAAGGGCTTTTGCGGTTCTTCACACAGGTTGCGAATAACGCGCGCAGCGACTTGGTGGACATCGCTTTCGCGCGATGCAATATAGGCATCATCAAGGGCCTTAAACCCTTCGCTGATTTCATCAAGCACATGTTGCACAGCAGCTTCGGCATTGATGCTGTGATCTTTGATATGAATTTCAATGCCGCGCACAAGGCGTGAGCCTTTTAACATATGAAGATGGGCGTCTAGCAAAAAGCCAAGCTCTTCTGAAGCCGCATCGGGCAGTGTCTTGGCTTTTTGGCGCAGCTTTACAAGCTGGTCTCTGGATTTCTCCAACGCCTTTTCAAGGCGGGCGAGCTCACCTTCAATATGTTGTGGGGGAATGCAATATTCAGTGATTTCGCACAAGCCACTTTCGCGGATATGGGCAATGCCAAATCCGATGCCGCTTGAAACACCAAGACCTTCAAAGATTTGTTCCATGAGAAGACCCTAGTCTTCGCCGAATTTATCGTTCACCAATTGGGCAATCGCGCTTAAGGCTTGTTCTTCTTTAGGGCCTTGTGTGGTGACTTCAATGGATGTGCCGATACTGGCCGCCAACATGAGCAAGCCCATGATTGAATTGCCACACACTTCCTGGCCGCCTTTTGTCACTTTAATATTGGTGCAGTCATATTCAGCTGCTGTTTTAACAAATTTAGCGGCTGCGCGGGCATGGAGGCCGCGTTGGTTTTTAATTTCTAATGTTTGGGAAAGGCTCATTGGTCTATCTTAGTCTTGGCCCAGCAGGCTGGAGGCGATGTTAATATATTTACGTCCGGCATCTTGGCCTTGGCCTGCGGTCTCTGCCAAATCTTCGTTTTTGCGCACACTGGCAAGTTTCACCAACATGGGAAGGTTTACACCTGCAATGACTTCAACATTGGCTTTATCCATGGTGGAAATGGCAAGGTTTGAAGGTGTGCCGCCAAACATATCGGTCAAAAGGATCACCCCTTGCCCCGTATCACAGTTTGACACCTGCTCTAAAATATCAGCGCGGCGTTGTTCCATATCGTCATCAGGACCAATACAGACGGAGGATACATTTTCCTGTGGACCGACCACATGTTCTAAAGCGGCAATCAATTCGTCGGCGAGACGACCATGTGTTACCAACACCATTCCGATCATTCGATCACTTCCCTTTTTAACGGCTTACGTTATTTCAAGCTGGCTATCTTGATTTAGTGAGAGCTTTTCGTCAACTCACGATGTTGCAATTGCGCATTTTCACCAGTTTCATTTAACCAGTTACAGAGTTTTCGCGCAATATAAACTGAACGATGCTGCCCACCTGTGCAGCCAATGGCAATGGTAAGGTAGCTTTTGCCTTCTGCACTATAGCGCGGCAATAGCGGGGCGATCAGATTTTCAAGATTTTCCATAAAGCCTTTAAAACCTTCATCTTTTTCAATATAGTCCCCGACGGCATCATCTTGCCCGTTTAGGGGGCGAAGGTTTGTGTCATAATAAGGGTTGCGCAAAAAACGCACATCAAAAACCAGATCAGCCTCGCGCGGGATACCTTTCTTAAAGGAAAAGGACGTGACGAAAATGCTCAGGCTTTTTTGATCATTTAGGGCGAAATTGCCCTGCAAAATGCGCTTGCAGTCCTTAATCGCCATATTTGTTGTATCAATAACAAGATTAGAGCGTTCTAAAAGCGGGCTTAGAATTTGACGCTCATGGCGAATGCCATCTGATACCGGGCGCTCATCAGCAAGGGGATGGCGATGGCGGGTTTCCACATAGCGCCGTTCAATAATCTCATCATCACAATCCATAAAGACAAGCGAGAGATCGAGATTATTTGTTTCTTTAAGCTGGTCGAGTTCTTCTAACAAGGGCTCAACACCAAAGCCGCGGGTGCGGATATCTACCCCAATGGCGAGCGGGGCAGGCTTGCCCACCAGTTGGGTGATAAGTGAAAGCGGCACGCCATCAATGGTCTCATAGCCCATATCTTCCAGAATTTTCAAACTGGTGGTGATGCCTGCACCAGACAGGCCCGTTACAATGAGAATTTTCTGTGAAGACATTATTTAATCCGTTCAATATGTCCAAGGGCGATGGCTAGGGCTAGGGAGACTTTGGGGGCTGCACTGGTTTCAAAAGGGTTTAGGCGCATTAAGGGCAGGGTGATGCCTTCCAACTCAATGGTTTGATCTTTGGGAAAACGTTCAAGCTCTTCTGCTGAAACCAGATCAAGCACCATTTTGATGGGGGTGGCGCCTAAATTTTGCAGTTTGATAATGCCAAGATGGCGCACTTCAAACAGCCCTTCAATATTAGCTGGGGCATAGGCAATCAGCTCTGTGCCTTTTTTCATCAGCTCGACACGGTCATCACTGATTAATTGGGCACCTTGTTCAATCAGGCGAAGGGCAAGGTCGGATTTTCCCGCACCGCTTGGACCGCGAAGTAAAATACCTTGCTCATCAACGGCGATGGCTGTTGCATGGATCTGGCTCATGATTTTGCTAAATTCACGATAAATCGTGCCCCTGTAATTTTGCCTTGGTTATCGGTTTTATTTTCTGCCGTGATGGTGCCGCCATGGGCTTCGACAATCTGCTTGGAAATGGCAAGACCTAGGCCGGAATGATTGCCAAATTCATCTGTTTCTGGACGTTCCGTATAAAAACGTTTGAAGATTTTTTCTTCATTCCCCGGTGGAATGCCCGGGCCTTCATCTTCAATCAGGATATTGAGGCTGTTTTTATGGGAGGCTAACGTGAGGGTAATGGTGCCATCTTTTGGTGAAAAGGTCAGTGCATTGCCAATAAGATTGCGAAAGACCTGAACGAGACGTCCTTCCATCCCTAAAATATGATAATTCCCTTGGCCTTGTGCATTCAGCACAAGCTTGGGCGTGGTGTTGGCTTGATCGGCTTCTTTGGGAGCTTGGTGAATATCAACCAAAGTATTGAGCATGGCGCAAAGATCAATATCTTCAGTTTTTGCCCGCGACATTTCCGCATCTACGCGCGAAGCCTCAGAAATATCGGTGATGAGACGATCAAGGCGTGAAACATCATGTTGGATAATATCCATCAGGCGTTTTTGTGCTTTTGGATTATCCACGCGGGCAGCCGTTTCCACAGCACTGCGCAAAGACGTCAGTGGGTTTTTTAGCTCGTGCGACACATCAGCGGCAAAACTTTCAATGGCGTCCATTCGGTGCCATAGAGCTTGGGTCATTTCGCGCAAGGCTTGTGAAAGATCGCCAATTTCATCATTGCGCTTGGTCAGATCAGGGATTTCATCGCGTTGGTTCATGCCTGTGCGCAAGGTATGGGCCGCTTTTGAAAGCTTGCGCAAAGGCCGCGCGATGGTGCCGGCAAAATACAGCGATAAGAAGATCGTCACCCCAAAGGAAATCAGAAAGACCTTAAAAATATGCAGGCGCACATCAAAAAGCGCGCCTTCGATATCTTCTGATCCTTTTGATAAGAGCAAGGCCCCAAGGATATGGTTATCACGCGTAACCGGTACGGCGACCGAGATCATAATACCGCCATCAACGGTTTCGCGGATCATGCCGCCATATTCGCCATTAAGCGCCATAGCGGCTTCGGGGAAATGGCTGGCGGTCTGGATGGGAGGCTCAATATAAAGCGGTAGGTCTTGTTCGCCAAAAAGCACTTTGGAGCTGAACTCTTGAGCAAGGCGCAGACCTTTTTCAATGGTGCTTTCATTTTGATGGATGGGGTTTTCAGCCGAGCGCCGGATAAGCTCGCCACTATCGGCCATTAAGGAACTATCAAGGGCAAACAGGCGTGCACGTGTGCCTTTTTGCACCAAGCGCCCCACCATTTGTCGTGCGACACTAAAGACCAGTGTTTTATTTTTATCCACCTGTTTGATTGAGGCACCTTCACCAAGGGCAGCAGCAAACATTTCGCCTTGAATTTCAAGACCGGAAACTTCAGACAGGATGAGACCGCGGCGATATTCCCCAAGATAAAGGATACCGATGACCAAAATCCCCAAGGCCAGCATGTTGACAGCCAAAATACGCAAGGTAATGGGCGAGAACATTCTGGTGGAGCGGCTAAAGCGCGGGGGCTGTGGGGAAAATGAAGGCTGCATTTATTGTCTCGTCATTCTGGGGGAGTTAGGATTCCACAGTTTCACGATAACGATAACCCACACCATAAAGGGTCTCGATCTGGTTGAACTCCTTATCCACCAGTTTGAACTTTTTGCGCACCCGTTTGATGTGGCTATCAATGGTGCGATCATCCACATAAATATGCTCACCATAGGCCGCATCAATTAATTGATCGCGGCTTTTGACATGACCGGGGTGGCGCGCAAGGGATTCAACAATGAGAAATTCCGTCACGGTCAAATTCACATGTTCTTTTTTCCAGGCACATAAATGACGTCCCGCATCCAGCAAAAGGGGGCCTCGTTGCATAACATCATCACTATTGCGACTGCCTTCTGATTGTTGGCGAATGGCATCTTGGCGGCGAATGAGCACGCGGATGCGTTCTAACAGCAAGCGTTGTGAAAAGGGTTTGCGAATAAAATCATCAGCCCCCATGCGCAGGCCGAGCAATTCGTCAATCTCATCATCTTTTGAGGTGAGGAAAATGACCGGAACTTGGCTATCCTTGCGCAATTGACCGAGCATTTCCATCCCGTCCATGCGCGGCATTTTGATATCCAGCACAACAAGGTCAGGCGGATTATTCATAATGCCATTTAACCCTTCTTCACCATCGCGATAGGTGCGCACGCTATACCCTTCGGCTTCTAAAAGGATGGAAACGGAGGTGATGATATTGCGGTCATCATCGACAAGGGCAATGGTATGGGCCACGGTTTGAATTCTCTATGTTATAAAATCAACAATTTGCATGACTATATGGTCCGAAAGGATATAGGGTCAATCAAAACTAAAATAAAGGGACGCCCTCGATGGATATAGGATTTGAAGCACGCAAAATTGCACGGGCATGTCGCAGTGGCAGTATGGCGACATTGGATCGTGAAACAGGCCTGCCTTATGTGTCGTTTTGCGCTTGTGCATTTGACTATCAAGGTCAGCCGATTTTTCTCTTTTCAGATTTGGCAGATCACACACAAAATATTTTAAAAAAGCCTTCTGTTTCATTTTTATGTGAGCAAGCATCCCAGCTTTCAAATCCACAAGCAGGCCCGCGCGTCTCGCTGGTGGGGGAAATGGGAAAAATTGAGGAGGAAGAGGTGTGCTCAATTTTTATGCAACTTCACCCTTCGGCTAAAATGTATGCAAATTTTGGCGACTTTAATTTCTATCGGCTAAAGGTTGAAAAAGCCCATTATGTCGGCGGTTTTGGCAAGGCTGTTTGGCTTGATGATGGGCAATATCTGGGCGACTCGGCGGCTTCCTTGTTCTTTTCAAAAAATCAGTTAGAGCTAATTAAGCAGCTGAATACTGAATTACCGGAGTTTGCACGAACTTGCGCAACAAAATTACTCAAGCAACGGGGGAAGAACTGGCAAGTGCTGCGCCTTGATGGGGATGGGATAGACTTGAAGCTGGCCTCGCGAGTTATACGTTACCCCTTTGAAAATAATGTAAAAAATATGAATGAGGCGATGGATTTACTGCATAATATCTGCAGTTGAACTTATTGTTGCAAAAAAAACGAAATAAAAATGCAATGAGCCTGTTGTCTCTGGGCGGTCAAACTGTTATTTTCCGCCCCACTTTTAGGCAGGAGTGCTTACCTTTCTCTCTGACGCACTCTAACAATGACACCGGAGTTATAAATGAGCCCGACTCAAAACATCGACCTTTCGAAATATGGTATCGATAATGTTCAAGAGATTGTCTACAACCCTTCTTACGATTTGCTGTTCGAAGAAGAAACTAAAGATAGCCTAGAGGGCTATGAAAAAGGCATCGTCACCGAGCTTGGTGCGGTTTCCGTAGACACGGGTATTTTTACCGGTCGTTCACCTAAAGACAAATATATCGTTAAAGACGACACCACTAAAGATACGATCTGGTGGTCTGATCAGGGCAAAAACGACAACAAGGCAATCTCAGGCGAAGTTTGGGGTGAGCTTAAGGAGTTGGTGACAAGCCAGCTTTCTGCAAAGCGCCTGTTTGTTGTTGATACATACTGCGGTGCCAATGAAGACACCCGCCTGAAAGTCCGTTTCATCACAGAGGTTGCATGGCAAGCTCACTTCGTAACAAACATGTTCATTCGCCCAAGCGCTGAAGAACTTGAAACTTACGAGCCTGACTTCGTGGTTATGAACGGTGCAAAGACAACCAACCCGAACTGGGAAAAACAGGGTCTGAACTCTGAAAACTTTGTGGCCTTTAACCTTACTGAAAAAATGCAATTGATCGGCGGTACATGGTACGGCGGCGAAATGAAAAAAGGTATGTTCTCTATGATGAACTACCTGTTGCCGCTGCAAGGTATCGCATCTATGCACTGTTCTGCCAACGTGGGTAAAGAAGGTGACGTTGCTGTTTTCTTCGGTCTTTCTGGCACAGGTAAAACAACATTGTCAGCTGATCCTAAGCGTGAGCTAATCGGTGATGACGAGCATGGTTGGGATGACAACGGCGTCTTTAACTTTGAAGGCGGTTGTTATGCTAAAACAATCAATTTGTCTAAAGAAGCTGAGCCAGACATCTACAATGCTATTCGTCGTGATGCTTTGTTAGAAAACGTTTCTGTGACTGACGATGGTAAAATCGATTTTGATGATGGTTCTAAAACAGAAAACACACGTGTTTCTTACCCGATCTATCACATCGATAATATCGTTAAGCCCGTTTCAAAAGCAGGCCACGCTAAAAAGGTTATCTTCTTAACGGCTGATGCGTTTGGTGTGTTGCCTCCGGTTTCTAAACTAACACCTGAGCAAACTCAATATTATTTCCTGTCTGGTTTCACAGCGAAATTGGCAGGTACTGAGCGCGGTATTACAGAGCCAACACCAACATTCTCTTCTTGTTTTGGTGCGGCCTTCTTGTCGCTTCACCCAACAACTTACTCTAAAGTTCTTGTTGAGCGTATGAACGCTTCTGGTGCTGAAGCTTACCTTGTGAACACAGGGTGGAACGGCACAGGCAAACGTATCTCTATTAAAGATACACGCGCGATCATCGACGGCATTTTGGACGGCTCTATTGAAGATGCAGAATTTAAAGCTCTGCCATTCTTTAACTTGGCGGTTCCACAATCTCTGCCGGGTTGTGATACAGGTATCCTTAACCCACAAGACACATATGCAGATGTGGCTGAGTGGGAAGGTAAAGCTAAGAAACTTGCTTCTATGTTCGTGGATAACTTCGGTCGTTTCACGGATAATGAAGAAGGTAAAAATCTGGTTGCTGCAGGTCCTGCACTTTAAGCCAACCAAAATTTTTCAAGAAAAGGCTCTGCATTTGGCAGGGCCTTTTTTTTGTTTACGCTTCTTTAAGGCGCGCAGGTTATCTTTTAGGGTACGGGGTGTGCCTTAGTCTACATGGATATATACGAACGCCCGATTGAAACTTTGTGAGTCATTGCTCATATTTATGTAGGGGAACTTTGTCCGTGAGGGCGGTATGTTAAATCGTGTAAAAACTGTTGAAGTCACAAAGGCTTATGCTGATGCGTTCAATGATGGTGATGTTGCTGCCATTGGCGAAATGCTGGATGATGAGAATGTGATTTTCAGCCGTCAGGAACAGAGCTCGATTGTGGGTAAGGAAAATGTCCTGCGCCGTATTCGTAACCTGTTTTGGCGCGCCAATGAACAAAATGTTTCCATGACGGTGGTGAACGCCATTGCGGACCTTGGTAAAACCAAAGCGCGTCCCTGTCTGATTTGTCTCAGAAATGGGGTACCCGTTGCACTTTGTGTTTTATCCTGCAAGGTAAATGGTAAAATCAATGCCATTGCCATTTTGCTCGCAGGTGGCGTGGTTGCCAGTGCGCGCGCAACAGAACCCATTGCCTCCTTAGAAAATGAAAAAGACGAAGATAATTCTGAAAACAGAAAGCAGCTGCTTGATATCACAAAGGTTTATATTGAGAAATTTAACCGTCGTGATCTGGTGAGCCTTGGTTTTCTCTTTGATGAATATGAAACGGTCTTTCACCGTTCTGACCAACAAGCAATTGTCGGGCGAAATAACATAATCACCCGAATTAAAGATTTATATCGCCGTGTTGATAAGCACGCCCAAAGCCTCCATGTGGTCAATGCCATTATTGATGTGGATGGTAAATCAGCTTGGCCCTGTACATTAGGGGTTTTAGATGGCACGCCTGTTTCTGTTGGCCTGTTGAAATTGCGCTTAGACGGGATCATTCGCAAGATTGATATCAGTCTGGATAGCGATATGGTCGCAAAAGCGCGCCCAACTGAGCCGATCCCAGAACCTAAGCCGAAGCCAATTACACTTGAGCAAGTGCTTGAGCGTGAAGAATGGCTGCATAACCGGATGAAAAAGATCAAAAAGGCCATGAAAAAGCAGGGGAACCTGCCCCATTTGATGACCAAGAAAATGCGTGTTGAACAGCAGCTTCAAAAAGTTGAATATCTCAAGAAAAAATTGGGTTAAGCACAGATAAATCATCTTGATTAATCTCTATCTTCGACTAACTTTAGAGCTATTCTGAATTAATGAAGATAGGTATTTGTGATGTTCTGCGTGGTTTCTCCTGCAAAAAAGCTCGATTTTGATACACCTGTTGGGGAACTGGACCATACACAGCCCTTTTTTGCTGAAGATATTGAGGAGTTGGCAGGGACCTGCAAGACGCTTACACGCTCAGACCTCTCACAGCTGATGAAAATCAGTGACGCTTTGTCTGATTTGAATTATGCCCGTTTTCAAGGCTTCTCAACGCCTTTTACTGAAGAAAATGCCAAACAGGCCGCCCTTGCTTTTAGTGGGGATACTTATGTGGGGCTTGATGCCAAGAGCTTGTCAAAAGACGATTTTGACTTCGCACAAGAACATTTCGGTATTCTTTCCGGCCTGTATGGTTTGTTACGCCCACTTGATCTGATGCAACCTTACCGCCTTGAAATGGGCACGCGCCTGCAAAACCCGCGCGGGGGCTCTTTATATGATTTCTGGGGAAGCTTGATTGCCAAGCGTTTAAATGAGCTGATGAAAGATCATGAGGATAAGGTCTTGATCAATTGTGCTTCAAATGAATATTTCAAAGCCGTTCAGAAAAAATCATTTGAAGGCACGGTGATCACCCCTGTCTTTAAAGAAATTAAATCCGGTGTTGCTAAAACCATTGGGCTGATGGCTAAGCGCGCACGTGGGTCAATGGCGCGTTATATCATTCAAAACCGCCTTGATACACCTGAAGCCATTAAAGAGTTTAGTGAAGGTGGCTATAGCTATCGTGAAGACCTTTCAAAAGGTAATGACTGGGTCTTCACCGCTGAGCGTGAGTGATCTATCCCCTGTTATGCGGGCTTAAAAAATCAAGTTCAGGGCCAAGGGGGACCACGCCTGTCGGGTTGATGGTGGTATGGCTGGCATAATAATGGGTTTTGATATGCACCATATCAACCGTTTGGGCAATGCCATCCATTTGATAAAGCTCACGCAAATATCCCCATAGGTTTGGGTAATCGACAATGCGTTTCAGGTTACATTTAAAATGGCCGACATAAACCGCATCAAAACGCACCAAGGTGGTGAATAAGCGCCAATCGGCCTCGGTGATTTGCTCACCAATCAGGTAACGGTTTTGACCAAGGCGTTCTTCAAGTTGATCAAGGGCGTTGAAAAGTTCAGTAAAGGCTTCTTCATAAGCGTTTTGCGTTGTGGCAAAACCGCATTTATACACCCCGTTATTAATGGTGGGATAAATGAACTCGTTTATCTCATCGATTTTTTGGCGCAAGTCTTCGGGATAATAATCCACCGCGCCAAGGCCAAATTCACGATTAAGCATACGGATGATGTCAGCAGACTCGTTGCTCACAATGGTGTCTTGCTGCTTATCCCATAAAATGGGCACAGTGACCCGGCCAGTATAGTCTTTTTGTGCCTTGGTATAGATAGTATGTAAAGGCGCTCCATCAGGAAGTATCCAGCCTTCTTCCCCCATTAAGGGATCAACCACCACCACATCAATGGCGTCTTCAAGGCCTTTTAGGGTGCGAAAGATCAAGGTGCGATGAGCCCAAGGACAGGCAAGGGAGACATAGAGGCGGTATCGTCCAGCCTCTGCCTTAAAACCGCTTGAACCATCCGCACTTAAGTAATGGCGAAAGGCACTTTCTTGGCGTTTGAATTTCCCATCCGTGCTTTTGGTATCATACCATTGATCATGCCAGACCCCGTCAATAAGTAATCCCATGGTTGCCTTCTGTGTTTTATAGGTTGAAACTTTTGATGTTGTATGATGGACTGTTTTTCATATAGTGATAATGCGCTTATTTGGAATTTAATTGTTTCTTCAGGTGAACGATGAATAATCTTACAGGGATGATGGTTTTTGCCCAAGTCATCCAATCAGGCAGCTTTTCAAAGGCAGCAGATGACCTTGGCATGTCTAAATCATCGGTGAGCAAGAAAGTCTCATATCTTGAAGACCGCCTTGGTGTACGCCTGTTAAACCGCACCACACGTAAACTGAGCCTGACTGAAGTCGGTCAGGTTTTTTATGAGCGTTGTGAGCGGATCATGAGTGAGGCTCAAGAGGCCGAGCTTGCCATCACCCGCCTGCAAGATGAACCAAGAGGCCAGCTTAAAATCAGCGCCCCTGTGAGTTTTGGCGTGAAGCATTTAGGCAAGCCTCTCACCGCCTTTGCCACCCAATATAGTGATCTTTCCATTGATATTCAGCTCAATGACCGTTTTGTTGATATTGTGGATGAAGGCTTTGATCTGGCTATTCGCATTGGGCATTTATCCGATTCCTCTCTCATTGCGAAAAAGATCGGTTCAAGTCGCCTTGTGGCCTGTGCCTCACCTGAATATTGGGAAGAAAACGGCAAGCCAACGCATCCCAAAGACCTGCTTGATCATAATTGCCTGCTCTATACGCTTGCGCGTTCTGCCATAAGTTGGCCCTATAAGGAAAATGGCAAGGATTATAGCGTTAAACTTGATGGCACCTTTAAGGCCAATAACGGCAATGTCATTAGCGATATGGCAATTGCAGGTGCGGGTGTTTGCGTTTCGCCTGCCTTTATCGTGGGTAGTGCCATAACCGATGGTCGGCTGATTTGTGCGCTCGAAGAATATGAAAAAGAACCGGTTAATATCTATGCGGTCTATCCCCATAACCGTCACCTTTCTGCCAAGGTGAGATTGTTTGTTGATTTTCTCAAGAACTGGTTTTCAAAATGCCCTTCTTGGGAACATATTGACTAACGGCTCTCGCGCCACCAGCCCAAACATAATAGGCCACAGACCAGCAAGAAAATGGCCCAAGGTGGCAAAAGGGATGATTTCTTCACCCCGATGATGGCCTCAGCCTTATTGCGTGGCAGGCCAAACCAGCCACGCCCGCCCACATTGCTTTTTCCTGCAACACGTTTTAGTAAAGGCAGCCCATCAGCTAACCAATGGCTGGTGCCACCCACATGGGTGATGAATTCTTTTAAAGGTTGATCACTGGCACGTGGGTCGAGGAACTCTTTTGGGTTGATGCTGCCTTTGGTCAGGACAGCGCTATAGTGATCATCATTTACGCGGTAGATACCCGTGGCTTTGGCTTGAATACGGCTTGAAGATAGCCCTTTGCCTTTGGCCTTTAAGGTTATTTCTTCGCGGCTTTCATCCGGGCGGGTGAGGGTGATGGGGCCTTTGATGGGGGTGAGGGATTGGCGGGTAATTTCAAGCTCTGTTTCACTGACTTGGGTGAGGCTTAAACGTTCTTCTTCAAGGTCAGGTTCTTTCATCAACCAATGCACAAGGTTGCGCACCAGCTCACTATGGGGCCCCCCGCCATCAAAGCCGCGCGCCCAAAGCCAGATATGATCACTGAGCAACATGGCAAGACGGCCTTTTTCAACCCGTTCCACAATCAAGACTGGTTGTTTATCTTCACTTTCAAGGATGGTCTGGCCTTGAAACTCATGGGTCTGGATTAAGCGCATCCATCTCCCCCAGTCTTTTTCAGATGTGTTTAATCTGGTGGTGATGGGGTGGCGTTTTCCGGTTTGTGATTTTTTTAGGCGAAAGGGACGGTCATCTTGAATGGAACCGCTTGGTTTGAGGGGCAATAGTTCTTTCAGGCGTGTTTTAGACAGGCTGCGCGGGCCGGAAAAATCCGGTCCGGCAGAGACTAATAAAGCGCCGCCATCGCGTACATAATCGGTGATATTGTCAAAATAGCCTTCGCTTAGAACATTATGTTTGTAATAACGATCAAATATAATCAGATCAAAATCATCGAGTTTTTCTTCAAACAGTTCACGCACGGGAAAGGCAATGAGCGACAGCTCATTAAGCGGTGTGAAATCCTCTTTATCTGAGGGGCGCAAAATAGTGAAATGGACTAGATCAACTGCGGGGTCTGAGCGCAGGATATTGCGCCATGTGCGTTGGCCCTGATGGGGCAGGCCTGACACCAGCAACACCCTTAAGCGATCGCGCACCCCATTGATGGAAAGGGCCGCGCGATTGTTGGATAGGCTGATTTCACCTTTAAGCGGTTCAGTTTCAAGGATGAGCACAGATTGCCCCGCATGATCCATGATAAAGGTGGCTTCTTGAATGCCGTCTTTCCCGCTTGGGGTAAAGGTCTGTTTGCTACCATCGGGTTTAATGAGAAAGAGAGGGGCTTTATCATTGGGTTTGGCATTATCCAGCACGCGGACTTGTAAGTTAAGGGGCTTACCCACCAGCCCATAGCGCGGGGCATTAATCACTTCAATACGGCGGTCTTGATCCTGTTTTTGCCCGGTGATTAACAGATGAAAAGGACCGGGGATATTTTCATAGTCTTTCACATCATGGATTTGCCCATCACTTATCAAAACCGTTCCGGCATAACGTTGGGGATCAATGCCCGAGATGGTCTGGCGCAAAAGGGAAAGGGCGCGGGTGCCAAGCTTATCTTCTTTCCCATCTGTCGTGATGGTGATGAAACGCAATTCAAGGTCTTGATAGAGCGTGCCTTCTTTTTCAAGGTAAGCGCGTGCCATGTCACTTTGTTGTTGGCGTTTTTCAAGCTGTTGGCTGGGTGATTGGTCCACCAGCACAAGGGCAATATCTTTTAAGGCGCGGGTATCATTTTGCATGATTTGCGGATTAAACAGGCTGGCAAGCACTAAAAATGCAGCGATCAAGCGAAACCAAACCGCGCGCGAAGATTGCATGATGGACCATAGGCCAAAGCCTAAAATCATAAGACCAAGGGCGAGCAGAAGGGGCAGTGGCAGGAGGGGATCAAGGGCGATATTGCTCATAGGCCCAACCTTTGCAAAATCGCCGGCATATGGACCTGATCCCCTTTATAATTGCCGCTTAGGATATACATCACCAGATTAACGCCAAAACGAAAGGCTTGTTCGCGCTGAATTTCCCCCGCGGGCACAACGGCAAAGACGGGGCGCAGGTTCTCATCGCGTGCCCAGGCTTGCGCCCATGAATTACTGCCGATCAAGACAGAGGAGACCCGATCATTTTTGGTATCTTCATCGCTTTCAACCCATATGTCTTGATGGTCAAAGCGACCGGGAAAACGCCGCATAAGATAAAAAGACCGGGTGAGAACATGGGTGTCCTTCACCAATTCCAAGGGGGCGATCTCAAGTTTTTCAGTAAGCTGTTTCAATATTTGGGGGCGGGCTTGGCCCATGGTGTCAAACAGAATGAACCCACCTGTTTTTAAAAACTGATTGAGCTTTTGTGCGGCGTGATCACTTAAGCTCGTCTGGTTTTCTTCAATGGCCCAATAGATCATGGGAAAAAGCGATGGGTCATCTTTTTCAGGATCAAAGGCGACACTGGGGGCAAGCTCAACCGCTGTTCGCCGTCGCAAAACCGCCGCCAGACCATCCAAGCCTTGCTGAAGTGTTTTATTTGAGCCAGCTTTAGGGCTCACCATATAGGCAAGCCGCATCTGATTGGCACTGGCAAGGGCCTTTTCCCAGTTAGGCTCTGCACTATGAACAGGTAAGCTCACAAGGAAGCAAATAACGGCGAGGCTTGCGCGTTGGGCGGCTTGTAACCATGTGTTTGCCAACAGCCAGTCAATTAAGACAAGGACTAATGCACATAACAAAAACCATAGTGCAAGGTCTTGCTGTTCAGCCTCACGAAAGCCTTTTTCACTGACACCCAACGGCAGTTCTTTTAAAGGAGAAAGTTGCCTGATTAGCGGGCCAAGGTTAAAGGCATGAAGGGAAGAAACTGAGCCATAAAGACCGGGGGGATGGCTTTCATCAGCGCTGATCGTTTTAGCTTTATTAAGGCTGAGGGTCGCGCTTTGGCGCTCAGGGGCAACCAGATTACCAAGGTGATTAAACAGGCGATAAGGCACGAGCTCTTGGGCTGTGCCATTTGCTCCATATCCAGATGATAGTGTAATGATGCGTTTCATCATCAGTTCAAATACACCAGAGAGCGGCAGGTTTGACCAGCTTGGAATGGCGTTAATATGAAACAGTACACTCCAGCCTTTATCAATTTGCTGGGCAGTAATAAGCGGTGTGCCGTCTTTTAAATGGGCCCATGTTTTTTGGGCAAGGTTGCTTTCGGGCCTTGCAAGAACCTGCTTTTTAATCGCCACATCATCAGGGGTCTTGATATGGGCAAAGGGGCTGTGTTCAGGAAATTCAGCCAGATTTGATTTCTCCCCCCAACTAAGTGCACCGCCAAAAGTGCGCTGGGCGGGCATGAGTTGGACCGGCAAAAGCGGGTCATATGTAGCCATGTCTTGTGAGGTCATGCGTTTGGTGGCAAATCGGACAAGAATGCCGCCTTGTGCCATCCAGCTTTGCAGGGCCTTTTGCTGGCGCGCGCTAAAGGCTGTATAGACCACATCAAAAATCACAGCGGTTTTTCTTTTAATCAGGTCTTCAAGGCCGCTTTCGCGAATAGAAGTATGGGGCTTGAGGCTTTTTCGCACGTAATAGGCAGGTTCCAGCAGGGCCTTGTCTTTTTCATGGCTGCTTAAAATACCAACGGGGCGATCGCGCCATTTTTCATCCACTAAAAATTGGCTGGCGGGATTGATATAACCACTGAGACGAATAAGGAAGGCACGGCTTTTAAGCTCACTGGGTATGTTGATCTGGGCTGTTGTGCTTTCCTGATCTTTAGGAATGTTGATGTTTTGCTGAAATAAAATACTGCCCGTTTCATCAACGATATTGATGTTGGCCTTTTGAGCAGTAGTAAGAGGGGCGCTTAATAAGGTGAGGTCAAAACCTTGTTCATTGCGTTTAACATCTTGAATGATGATCGGTGTGGCCTGCACGCCTTCATGGATATAATCCACATCACCCAAGCCATGAAGCGAGCTTAGAAAATCGTCATCTTCACCTTCTTTAAGCCCGTTTGAAATCCAGCTTATTTTGGGTGTTTGGTCAAGCCCTGCAATGATTTTTTCTATATGCTCAAGGGTGCGTTTACGGTTTCCAGCCCAAGGACGTGCGCGCAAGGTTTCTACCTGCTCAAGTGCTTTTTCAACTAAAAGCAGGGAAGAGGGCTTTGTTTGGGTGTTGGTTATAAGCGCAAGCCCATGCTGGTTTTCTTGAGACTGTCGTATATGTTTGATCAATTCGGATTTGCGCACAGCCCAACGGTCCATCACTGACCAGTCATTATCAACAATGATGATATGGGGACGATTGAGGTTATTGATTTGTTCCACACGGTTCAGGCTTGGCCCGGACATGGCAAGGATCAAGCACAGGGCAATCAGACCACGCAACAGGAAAATCCACCATGGTGTTTGGGTGGCTAATGTCTGTTTGGTGGAAAGTTCCTGTAAAATGCGAACAGCGGGGAATTTAATCACCGTTGGTTTGGGCGGGGTGACCTTAAGCAATTGCCATAAAAGGGGCAGCAGCAAAAGTGCCGTTAAGGCCCAAGGTGTTGCAAAAGAAAGACTGCCCAGACTTAACACTATTTCACCCCTTGGGTAATGGAGAGAAACAGGGCAAGTAAAGCTGTCTCAGCAGGCTGGTTTGTTGTATGGCGATGAAAGCCCCAGCCAAGGGAATGGGTCAGCTCGCTTAAAGCTGCACGGCGCGCAGATAAGCGTTCGCGGTATTCTTCACGCACGGCGGCCACATTGCCAAAATAGATGCTGCCTTCTTCTTCCAAGCCTTTAAAATTCACCCGTCCTTCAAAGGGCAGGCTTTCTTCAGCAGGGTCCAGCACTTGTAAAAGATGCCCGCGCACATGGCGGCGGCTATACAGTTTAAGAGCTTCTTCAATCTCATCCATGGGGGAGAGAAAATCACCGATCAGCACGAGTTCTGCATGGCGCGGCAGATGGGCATGAGAGGGCAGGCTTTGCAGTTTTTCAACGCTTTCGCTTTGATGGGTTTTCTTTTTTTCCATCACATTGGCAAGACGATGAAGGGCTGCGCGCCCTCTGCCCGGTGGCGCATCATAGCCAAGCAGGGCGATTTGTTCACCGCCACGCACCAAAAGGGAGGCAAGCGCAAGAGTGAGAATTTCAGCACGGCGCAATTTATCGGGGCGCGCTGCATCACCGCTATATTTCATGGAGGCGGAAGGATCACACCATAGCCAAACCGTTTGGGCGGCCTCCCATTCATATTCGCGCACAAAGTGATGTTCGGTTTTGGCTGATTGGCGCCAATCAATGGCGCGGGTTGGCTCGCCGACTTGATAGGGGCGAAATTGCCAGAAACTATCACCTTGGCCTTTTTTGCGCCGACCATGCACCCCTTGGGCAACCGTATTTGCCACCCGTTCGGCCTCCACCAATAAGGGCGGTAGGCTGGAGGCAGCTTCTTCGGCTTGGTGAATGACAGGGGTGTTAGCCATATTTGTCCTTAATGATTGGCAATTTTCTCAATGAGCTCATCAATGATTTTGCTCAATGAAATGCCTTCTGCGCGCGCAGCAAAATTAAGGGCCATGCGGTGGCGCAAAATCGGGGCGGCAAGGGCGATGACATCATCAATGGATGGGCTCAGCCTGCGGTGTAAAACGCAGCGCGCACGCACACCTGACATCAGGGCTTGGCTGGCGCGCGGGCCGGGTCCCCATGCCACATGTTGTTTGACGGTTTTAAGATCAGAGGTTTCCGGCCTGCCTTGGCGAACAAGGGTGAGGATAGCCTCAAGCACGCTTTCCCCAACGGGAATTTCACGCACCAGTTCTTGGGCTTCAAGCAATTGCTGGGCGGTGATGATGCGATTGGGCGTTTTGGTCTCACTTCCCGTGGTGGAAAGCAGGATTTCACGCTCTGCATCGCGCTCAGGGTATTGCACGCTGATTTCCATGAAGAAGCGATCAAGCTGGGCTTCGGGCAACGGATAAGTGCCTTCTTGTTCCAGCGGGTTTTGGGTGGCGAGCACATGGAAGGGTTGGGGCAGGTCGTGATAATGACCAGCCACAGAAACACGTTTTTCCTGCATGGCTTGAAGCAAAGCTGATTGGGTGCGCGGGCTGGCGCGGTTGATCTCATCAGCCATTAACAGTTGGCAGAAGGTCGGGCCTTCAACAAAACGAAAATGGCGTTTGCCCGTTTCATCTTCATCAAGAATTTCAGAACCGATAATATCGCTGGGCATTAAATCCGGTGTAAATTGCACGCGGCGTTCATCAAGGCCAAGCACGGTGCCCAAGGTTTCCACAAGGCGGGTTTTACCAAGACCGGGCAGCCCGATGAGAAGCACGTGGCCGCCTGATAAGATGGTAACAAGGGTTTCTTCGATTACACGGTCCTGACCAAAGATAATACCGTTTACCTCTTTATGGATGTGTTCCATTTGCTTGCTTAAGGCTTCTAGTGCCTGAACTGCCTTTGGATTGTCTTTCACAACAATTATCCTTGTTTTGCCACAACGGAGCCCTTATCTGAAGGTTATGGTTGCATCAAAGCAAATGCAATCAAAACCGGATCGTATGACAAGGATATGATTGAAATGACATAAAGCCAAACATTTATGTTTGATCTCGTATCAAAATATTTTAAATAAAGCGAACCGGGGGGAGGGATGCTGAAATGACGATAACGCTTGCGCAAGACAATATGCAACTCGCAGGGCCAATGTGCGGTGACATTGATATCCGCATTGCCAAAGACGGCACATGGTTTCACGAAGGCGGCCCGATTGGGCGAAAAGAACTGGTCTGCCTGTTTGCCAGTGTGCTTAAACGTGATGAATATGGCGAGTATTGGTTACAAACCCCTGTGGAAAAAGCCCGCATCCAAGTTGAAGATGCGCCTTTTATTGCGGTGGAACTGTTTGCCTGTGAATGTGGCTGTGAACAAAAGCTGTCTTTAAGGACCAATGTTGATGAAGTTATACCTATAGGGCTGGACAATCCCATCAGGGTGGAACATGATCCCCATACGGGAGAGCCTGCACCTTATGTGACATTACGCTCAGGTGAGGGGCTATTTCCCATCGAAGCCAAGATTAACCGCACTGTTTTTTACGAACTGGTTAATCGGGGTGTGGAAAAAAACATAGATGATGAAGTGTATTTCGGCGTATGGAGCAACAACGAATTCTTTCCTCTGGGACAACTGGACGAGGATTAAGCGCAGAAAGCTTGTGTGAGATTTTAGCAAATTATCATCCAAGCCCCAGTGATATACGCGGCGATCATGACCTTAATGGTTTTCGTCCCAAACCGGATAATCGCGCGGCAGCTGTTCTTGTTCCCATCGTTAAGCACAAAGAGGGCTTAACAGTTCTTTTTACCAAACGCACCGATCATCTTAAAAATCACCCCGGTCAAATCAGCTTTCCCGGCGGCCATACTGAGGAAGAAGATGAAAGTGCAGAACATGCAGCCCTTCGTGAAACCGAAGAAGAAGTTGGCCTGCCCCATGAGTATATTAAGGTCATTGGTCGGCTAAATGATTATGTCACACGCACGGGCTTTCGCGTCACTCCCATCATTGGCTTGGTTGAAGCGCCTTATCCCACAGAGCCGGACCCCCATGAAGTGGCTGAAGTCTTTGAAGTGCCGCTGTCTTTTTTACTGGATCGATCCAATCATGAAAAATGTTCACGTATTTTTATGGGACAAAAACGTTATTTCTGGGCCATGCCCTATGAGGATTATTATATCTGGGGGGCAACGGCGGGTATGTTGAAAAACTTATGTGATGTATTGGATGGCGAGGTGTCCCCATGATTAAAATTCTGCTGCAATATATCTTTCCCTTGGCTTTTCCAACGGCGCTTTACCTGTTATGGGCGCTGTATCATAAGAAAACCAAATCTGAAGAACATCATATTGACCTGACTAAGGGGCCGTGGTTGAAGCTTTTGGCAGCGGGGCTGGCCCTTGTTGCGGTTGGGCTTGTCACGTTCAACCAGTATGATGGGGAAAAGCCCGGTGGGGTTTATCAGCCACCTGTCTATAAAGATGGTAAAATTGTTCCGGGCCATGTGATCCATAATGAAGAAAATAACTGATCAGGACTGGTTTAAAAATCCAGCCTGTCAAAAAATACTAAGCGTGCTGGCCCAAAAGGGCACTGAGGCACGCTTTATTGGTGGATGTGTGCGCGATGCCTTATTGGGTAAGGCTGTGCATGATATCGATATTGCCACGCCTGAACTGCCTAAAACGGTCATGAAGCTTTTTCAGGCAGAAGGCATTAAAGTCATCCCAACAGGCATTGACCATGGCACGGTGACGGTGATTTATGAAGGTCAACAGTTTGAAATCACCACCTTGCGCGCTGATATCTCAACAGATGGGCGGCGCGCGGTGGTGTCTTTCAGCACCGACTGGTTAGAAGATGCCAAGCGGCGTGATTTTACCTTTAATGCGCTTAGCCTTGATCGTCATGGCGAACTGTATGATCCTTTTAACGGCCTTAAAGATTTAAAAGAGGGCCGTGTCCTTTTTATCGGACAGGCTGAACAACGCATTGCAGAAGACTATCTGCGCTTGTTGCGTTTTTTCAGATTTTCAGCCCATTATGGCAAAGGGGCTGCTGAGCCTGCCGGATTACAAGCCTGTGCGAAACTGGCTGAGGGGCTCAAGCAGTTATCGGGTGAGCGCATTGCCCAAGAGATTTTGCGCCTTTTAGAAGCTCCGCAGGCGCCAAAATGGGTGCGCTTGATGGTGAAGCAGGGCGTGCTGGAAAAGATCATTCCCCATGTGGCAGATCTGCATTTTCTAGAAATGATGTGCGCCTTTGAAGAGCGCCCAGACCCGTTGCGCCGTTTAGCTATTATCGTGCGTGCTGATCAAGGTGATGTGGAGCAATTGGCAAAAACCTTGCGTTTGTCTAAAGCTCAAGCCAAACGTTTGCGCCTTGCGAGGTGTCCTGAGCTACAGCTTAATCCGCAAAAAGGGGAGAACCATCTGCGTGAGATGCTTTATCGCTATGGGGTGCAGGCTGTTGAGGACCAATTGTTTATCTATTGGGCAGAAAAAGGCTTTAGCGGTTTAGGCCCGCGCGAACAGGCCTGCCTTGATGTGATCACCACATGGAAGGTTGAACCTCAAGCCTTTCCGCTTAAAGGCCAAGACCTGATTGATCGGGGCTTAAAAGCGGGGCCAGAGTTAGGCCAGCGTCTTAAAGAAATTGAAGACTGGTGGTGTGAGCAGGGCTGTAGAGCGCAAAAAGAAGCCTGTCTGGAACGTTTGGCATAAATCCCCAGACAGGCATGATCTTTTTGTTAGGTCCTGCCCCTAAGCCGAGGTCATGTCTTTTAAGTAATTATTGATCGTATTTTGAAGCTCATCTGCATTATCTGCCACTTGTTTGGCGGAAGTGAAAACTTCATTAGACATGCGACCTGTTTCTTCATTGGCTTGGGCCACACCTTCAATATTGTTGGAAACATCACGTGTACCGGTTGCCGCCTCATTTACATTGGTGCTGATTTCCTGTGTGGCGCTGCCTTGTTGATCAACCGCAGCACTCACGCTTGTGGTGACCTCAGCCATTTCATCAATGGTGCGGCTTACCCCTGCAATGGCATCAACTGCGCGCTGGGTGTCAGACTGAATGGTATTGATCTGGGCGGTGATATCTTCTGTTGCCTTGGCGGTCTGGTTGGCAAGGTTTTTCACTTCGCTTGCTACAACCGCAAAGCCTTTACCTGCTTCACCTGCGCGCGCGGCCTCAATAGTTGCGTTTAGGGCTAAAAGGTTGGTCTGTTCGGCAATGTCCGTAATCATCTGTACCACCTGACCAATTTTATTAGCCCCATCAGCCAAACCAAGGATGGTTTGCTGGGCATCTTCTGCGGATGTTGTGGCAGACGTCGCAATGGTTGAAGAATGTTCCACCTGTCGTGAAATTTCCTGAATGGAGCTGGAAAGCTCTTCTGCTGCAGCAGCGACCGTTTCCACATTGGAGGTGGCTTGTGTGGCGGCAGAGGCCACCATGGAAGATTGGCTGCGCGATGTTTCTGTTGCACCGGACATGGCCTCGGCGTGATGTTCCAACTCACCTGCAGCGCCCGCCATTTTTGAAATGGCGTTAGCAACAACATCTTTGAAGGTTTGTGTAATATTCAAGCGCCGCACACTAGTGCGCTCACGTACACTTTGTTCAATACCTTGTTTGGCCTGTTCCATATTTTGGCGAATGATGGTCTCTTTAAAGCTTTGGATGGCGCGGGCCATTTCACCAAGTTCATCAGATTTATGGCGCCCGGCAATCATGGTTTCGGTATGACCCTGTTCTAGTCTTTCAATAGAATGACGAAGAGAGCGCAACGGTTTCACAACGCTGTTGATGAGGATGATGGCAAAGGCAATGATCAAACCAGAGATAATGATCGTGATGGTGAGCAAGCTCATGAAAGCGGTCTGGGCAGAAAGGCGAACCTTTTTAGCCGTATCCTTCAAGGTCTTGGCCATATAGTTTTCAGTTTTCTTTAGCAGGTTGATCTTTTTGGTGATGGTATCAAACCACTGTGGACCCGTAATGCCTTTAAGGTCTTTGGTTGTGGGGCTGGCAATGGCGATTTTGCGCATTTCATCAACATCGCTGATGGCTTTGCCCGAAATGGTTTCAGCCATATAGGCCAATGTCTTAGGCGTGGCAAAAGACTTGGCAACATTCATATAAGTGTCCTGAATGGCGATTAGGCTGACAAAGTCTTTTAATAGGGCAGGTGAGAAAATATTGGTGCCATAACCAGCTGAGCCTTTAGCCCGTTCAATGCCTGCGCGCTCTTTACTTTGTAAGAAGTTTACAAAGGTTGAGATACGGTTAGACATGCCAAGGTCGTTTGAAATTTTAGACATGGCCGCAATGGAATTGAGCAGGGAAGAGTTCAGGGCTGAATAATAGCCGACTTCTTGGGCCACTGTAATTTCTTGAGCTGAGACTTTCTTGCGCATTTCAGGCAGCTTGTTCAACAGCTCTTTAATAGCTGCAATCTCAGCCTTAAGCCCTAAAGTCTCGCCAAGTTTTAGGGCGTCGGGAACAGGTTGATTTTTCTCATCTGTATTTTTGCGCTGGGCAATGACTTTATCGCCAAATAGCATTCCTTTTGAAGCAAGGAAACCAGCCGAAGCCCCGCGTTCTTTTTGCAATTCATGCACCAGTGTTGAGAAGGTTCCCGCCATGGTGGAAAGCTGTTCAATCTTTTCCATTTCAGCAACGGTTGCACGTTTTTCCAAAACCGCATCACCGGCAAAAAATAGCAGGGCAATGAGCGGGAAAAGAGCAAGGGCTGCGATACGTGAGCGCAAACGGAAATTATCAAGAAAGCGTGCGATGGCTGATTCTTCAGCAAGGTCAGATTGGATGATGCCTTTGCGTTCCAGATCATCACGCATTTTATGATCTTGATTGATGATATGGTCAATAATCCAGCCATGGAGATAATTCAGCAGGTCTTTTGCAGAGATAGATTCAGGGTCTTCTCGAAACTGCAAAATAATTTTTGCCAAATACTCTAACGTGACGTCATGGAATTTTAAGTGGTTTTCAGCTTCTTTGCCGCTTTGAGCTTTGCGGATATATTCATTTTCATGGGTGAAATGCGTAATAAGATCGCGCTCGGTTTGTTCAAGGAGCTGCAAAATGTCTGAATGAGGCGCATTGGTTTTAACCAATTGATCAAGCTGATTAATCAGCTCGACTAAATTTTGGTGGTCTTGGTCAAGTTGTTCAACGCCTAAATCAAAGGCATGGTTCCAATGGATGAGGACTTCACTATTGTTGGACATTTTCGGCTGGCTCCCACGTATTTTTTATTTCGAATTAATATATTTTTCGAATTAATATATTTTTTCGAATTATATCGGAAGTTGAAGAAAACCTAAATGTAAAAAATAGTACTTAAGATTTATTAAATGGCTGTTTTATCAATCAAATGGATGAAAGAAGCAAAGCATGATCCACTATTGATACCTACGCGCCCGAGTTGCATATTAGATGCATTATGACTTTCAAAGAGTGAAGGCCCTTTTTCTTCGATAATTGTGGCGTAATGAAACTCATGCCCGCGCAGCTTTTGGCCTTTTTTTGCAAAAGGTGTATCCACCAGGCAGGTGACATCGCGATAGCCCAAATGGAGCTTTCTTTTGGCAAAAGATGTTTCTAAATTCAAGACGCCTGCCATCTCGTGTTTCTTACCTTCTTTATCCGTGATGGCTCTACCCAGAGTCATATAACCACCACATTCGCCGAAAATCGTGGTGTTCTTCTCATAGTGGGCTCTCAAGGCGTTTAAGAAGGTGTGATTTTGGGCAAGCTGGTCACAATGTAACTCAGGATAACCACCGGGCAGATAAATCGCATCACAACTCTCTGTTGGGGACTCGTTGCGCAACGGCGAGAAAAAGCTCAACTCTGCACCACATTCTTGCCAATGGCGCAATAAGGCGGGATAGGCAAAGGCAAAGGCTTTATCTTTGGCAATGCTAATGCGCTGGCCTATGGGTGGGAAGAAGGCATTGTTTTCAGTTGTCTGGATAAAAGGGTTGGCTTGTGCCAGTTGGACGAGTTTTTCCAGATCAATATGTTCTTCCAAGAAATCAGCTGATGTGTTGAGGAACTCTTCCAGTTCAGGGTGTTCTTCAGCCAAGACAAGGCCGAGGTGGCGCTCTGGCAAGGCAAGGTCATTTTGGCGAGGCACAAAGCCGAGAATTTCAATATGGGGGATATGGGTCTCACAGGCATTTTTCAAAAGCTGGATATGGCCCGGTCCACCCACTTTATTAAAGATCACCCCTTTAACATGGACATCTTTATCAAAGGTCGCAAACCCGTGGATAAGAGCAGCAGCAGAAGCCGCTTGGGCATTGGCATCAATCACCAAAACCACAGGCCATCCGGTTCTGCGCGCAATGTCAGCAGGCGAGCCATCCTTGGTGGAGGGCGCATTGGCAGGCAGGGTTGCACCATCAAAGAGCCCCATGACCCCTTCACAGACCACCAGCTCTGAGCTGTCAGATAAGGCATTCAGGGTATGAAAAAGCGTTTCATCGCGCATGGCCCACCCATCAAGGTTGGGACACAGTCGCTTGGTTGCAGCGCCATGAAAGGCCGGATCAATATAATCTGGTCCAACCTTGGCAGAACTAACCGAAATGCCCTTTCGTTGTAGGGCGCGCAAGCTACCAAGGGTGATGAAGGTTTTACCGCTGTTTGAATTGGGCGCAGCGATAATCAGTCCGGCAGTACTCAACGGATATAGGCTTTCAATTTTTCAGCCATGTCTTCGGGGCTGATACCATGGGGGAAATGGGTGACATATTTGCCATCGGGTCCCATCAGATATTGAAAGGCAGAATGGTCCATCAAATATTCATCGGCGGGTTTGCCCTCTTCAACAACTTTTTTGAAATAGATTTTATAGGCTTTGGCGGTTTGGGTGACTTGTTCAACCGTGCCTGTCAGCCCGACAAGGCTTTTATGGAAGTGTTTAACATATTCTCCCATGACTTCGGGTGTGTCGCGCTCAGGATCAACCGTGATGAAAAGGGAAACCACCTTGTTTGATTTGCGCATAGGCAGGAGGTCAAGCGCGCTGGCGGCTGTTTGCAAACCTGTTGGGCACACATCCGGGCAGAAGGTATAGCCAAAATACATCAGCGTATAGCTGCCAAGAAGGTCCTTATTTGTAACAGTGTTGCCTTTAGGGTCAACCAAAGTAAAATCACCCCCAATGGCGACTTCACCAGTGGATTTACTCACGGGTTCTTCTAAAAGTTGGGGCAGGCGAATAGTGATGCCGACAACCAGAAAAACAGCAGCAATCATAAAGTACAAAAGAATACGTGAGCGCGATCCCATGGGAAGGTTACCTTTGATTTATTTCACAAGTGTCCATGCCAGATAGGCAAGGACGCCAGCATTAATGATTAATAACATTGGTGCAAGGTCTGTGATGGCTTTTTGCCATTTTTGTCCCGCCATATGTCCGGCAAAACCGACGACCATTAGGCTGGGAACCGTTCCCAAGGCAAAAGCCGCCATCCCAAATGCGCCAGCAAGAAAATCCCCTGTCGCACCCGCTGCAGCCAATGCACCATATAGGAGGCCACAGGGCAAAAAGCCAAGCCCTATTCCTAAAAAATATCCGTTTAGGCCGGTTGGGCGGGCAAAAAACGGTTTGAGGATGCGCCCCAAACCTTGGGAAAGGGAACTTTCCTGTTTTTGCGATGTGCCAAAAAAGGGCATATTGGGAAAGCTCACCCCAAGGCGTTTAAGCGCATAGCCCAAGAAAAACAGGGCTGCCAAAATAAGCAGGGCTGCGGAGAGCCATTTCATGCCACTAAAGCGAATGGCGCCTTGGGCGAGAAGCCCAACGCCAAACCCTAAGAAAACATAAGTCGTCATACGCCCAAAATGATAAGGCAGCAGGGCTGCTCCCGTCAGGCGTTTAAATTCAGACATTTCTGAAAGCTTGATGGTTTCAAGGCGCGCGGTGACTTGGGATAGCACAAAAGGTGCGCACATGCTCATACAATGGGTCGCACTGCCAAGTAGCCCTGCCATAAACAGGGTTGCCAACAGGCCGCCATTATCTTCTACAACAACGGTGCAATGGGCGAGGCCCGCTTGGACCATACTCATAAGGAGAAGTTCTGATTCCATGATTAGCTAAAACACCCCGCAAGCTGTTGGCGAAACTCAACCGTTGGCCCGATGATCAACAGGGCGGGGGCTTTAATGTTGGCTTTATTTAAATCTTCAACGCAGTTTGCCAAAGTGGTTTCACACACAAGTTGATGAGGCGTTGTGGCGCGTGAAACGGCACAGACAGGTTCTGATGGTACACGCCCGGCTTTTAAGAGTTCACTTTGGATTTTAGCGATATGTTTCATGGGCATGTAAAAAACAATAACGGGCGAACTTTGTGCCAAGGCCTGCCAGTTAACAGCAGGCACATCACCTGAGGTATCATGGCCTGTCACAAAGCTAATCACTTGATTGGATTGTCCATCACTAACAGGCACGCCCGCATAGGCACTACCTGCAATGCCTGCACTAATGCCCGGCACAATGCGCACATTGATGTTTTTATCAAGGATGGGCAGGGCTTCTTCAGCACCACGACCAAAAACAAACGGATCGCCGCCTTTAAGGCGCAGGACTTTTAAGCCTTGTTGGGCCAGCTCAATTAAACGTTGGGTGATGTCACCTTGTTTGGCAGATGCTTTGCCACCACGTTTGCCCATGGGCTCTAAAGTAGCTGTTTTTGCAGCCAGAGAAAGAATGGCAGAGTCCACCAACGCATCATGCACAATCACATCTGCATGTTGAAGTGCATGATAGGCATAAAGGGTCAAAAGCTTGGGATCACCGGGGCCAGCCCCGACCATCCAGACACTTGCTTTTTCAAACTTTGGAAAGCTGATATGTGACAAAAAATCCATGGTCCCTGTGATAACATAAAAGCAATCCATGACAAATGTCTCAAAATCATTATTTTGTGATTATGGAAAAGAAAGAACTCAGAAAAGGCTGGACGACAGGCGCCTGTGCAACAGCCGCAGCCAAAGCCGCCTTCATCGCGCTCCTTACAGGTGATTTTCCCGATCCGGTTGAAATCAGGTTGCCTAAGGGCCAGACACCGTCTTTTGCGCTAAACCGCCAAGGGCTGGGCGAAGGTTTGGCTTGGGCGGCGGTAATTAAAGATGCAGGCGATGATCCTGATATCACCCATGGCGCTGAAATTGTTGTCAGTGTGCAAAAAGGTGAAAAAGGCAGCGGCATTTGTTTTAAAAACGGCGCTGGTGTTGGCGTTGTCACAAAAGCAGGCCTGCCTCTTGAGGTGGGGGAGCCTGCTATTAACCCCATGCCGCGCCAGATGATCACAGATAACCTTAATGATGTTGAAGCCAATCCAGATGTGATTGTGACGGTATCAATTACCAATGGGGAAGAACTGGCGCAAAAAACCATGAACCCGCGCCTTGGTATTATCGGTGGGCTTTCAGTGTTGGGGACAACGGGGATTGTGGTGCCTTATTCCTGTTCTGCTTGGATACATTCCATTCACCGCGGTATTGATGTGGCTAAAGCTTCCGGCCTCACCCATGTGGCGGCAACCACAGGCTCGACCTCAGAAAAAGCGGTCTGTGGGGTTTATGAGTTTGAGGAAAGTGCGTTGATTGATATGGGTGATTTTGCGGGTGGGGTGTTAAAATATATTCGCAAAAACCCAATTGAAAAGCTCACACTCTGTGGTGGGTTTGCCAAATTTTGCAAGCTGGCCCAGGGTGAAATGGATTTACATTCCTCGCGCTCACGCGTTGATTTTGACCAGCTTTCTAAATGGATGGGTGAAGCAGGCGCAGGTGAGGACTTATGTGAGAAAACCCGTGAGGCCAATACGGCGCTGGAGGTTTTAGAGCTGGCCCAAGCCCATGATATTGCGCTGGCTGATCTGGTGGTGAAACGTACAAAAGAAGTTGCACAGGCCATTGTCTCAGGCCATTGTCATATTGAAGTTATCGCGGTTAATCGCAGAGGGGAGATTGTTGGGCATGTCAGTTAAGAAGCTATTGATTTTAGGCGGTACGGGCGATGCGGCCCTTTTGGCAAAACGCGCGGTGGATTTTTGGGGACCTGATCTTGATATTATCGTTTCTTATGCAGGCGTGACAGGCCATCAGCCGGACTTGCCGTGCCAGCTGCGCGTTGGTGGTTTTGGCGGGGTTGAAGGGCTGGTTTCTTACCTTGAAGAAGAAGGTATCACCCATATGGTGGATGCCACTCACCCCTTTGCTGAAAAAATGTCTCAACATGCCTTTATTGCGGCAAATAAATTGAAACTTCCCCTTGTGGTGCTGTGGCGCGAGCCGTGGATGCCTGCGCCCAAAGATAAATGGCTGGAAGTTGGCAATATGAAAGAGGCGGTGGAACAGGTTGAGCGTTTGGGCTCAAAAACCTTCCTGACTATCGGCATTAAAGAGCTTTCAGCCTTTGCTGAATTAGACGAGGTTGATTTTGTGATCCGCCTTGTGAGCGAACCCAAAGAAGAGCTGGCCTTTAAAAAATATGAAACCGTCATTGGGCGCCCACCCTTTAGTGTGGAAGAGGAGCGCCAGTTAATCCGTGATAAAAATATTCGCCTGTTGGTGACAAAAAACAGTGGCGGCACGGCGACAAAAGCCAAGATCGAAGCCGCACGTGAAGAGAATGTTGCGGTGATTATGATTAATCGCCCCCCACAAGAACCCTTGGAATATCTCTCCTCTCCTGCTCAGGTTTTGGAGTGGTTGAGAACCCATGGTTTGTAGAGCTATGCATCCCTAGCAATGCTGCGTTGCACAAAATTTGGTTGCGAAATAATATTACTATGACTACATCACGCTTAAAGCTTCTTCACAAAGAATTTGAGCGAGATAAAGAATGTTACTGAGATACCCAATTACATCCTACGGCAGCCATCATGTTGAACTGACAGGCGGCCTGCTGACCCGTTTTGAAGATTTTATCATCCAGAAATTTTCTGATTTGAAAAAGAGGCGACGCATGAACTATGAGTTGGACATTATGTCTGATCGTGAGCTGGCAGACTTGGGCCTGCAACGCACAGATATTGCCCTCATCGTTGATGGCAAATATAACGCGACACAAGATAAGCGCCGTTAATTTTAAACAGGAAAGCGCAGACGTGCGCGCAGACCACCTTGGGGGGATGTTGAAAGCTGGATATCCCCACCATGGGTGCGCACCACATCGCGCACGATGGAAAGGCCAAGCCCGACACCACCTGTTTGGATATTGCGTGATTTATCCAGTCTGAAAAACGGCTTGAAGACTTCTTCATATTTTTCAGCAGGAATGCCGGGGCCATCATCATCAACGGTGACCTCGATCATCTCGTGACGTTGACCAAGGCGCACAGAAAGATGCTCGCCATAGCGCGCAGCATTTTCCACAAGGTTGGTCACACACCGTCTAAAGGCATTGGGGCGCACCTGTAAAAAGATTTTGCCTTCACAGTGATAATCAACCGCAACGCCTTTTCTCTTAAGGCCGGAGACAATGCTTTCGATCAGCTCTGAGAGGTTGGTCTCACTCGTGGCTTCACCGCCTTCCCCGCGGGCAAAAGCGAGGTAGCCTTCCAGCATATGTTCCATTTCATGGATATCTTCGCTTAAGTCTTTCACATCTTCATCATCGCCCATCATGGCAAGCTGTAGCTTCATGCGGGTAAGTGGTGTGCGCAAATCGTGTGAGACACCTGCAAGCATGTGCGTGCGTTGTTCAATCTGGCGCTCAATACGGCCTTTCATAAGCAAAAAGGCCATGGCTGCTTGGCGAACTTCACGCGCGCCTTCTGGCTTAAAACGCTCCACATCTTGGCGCTTACCAAAAGCATCTGCGGCAACAGCAAGGCGGCGAATGGGGCGCACCTGATTGCGCATAAAGACAATGGCGACACCAAATAATAAAAGCGAGCTGCCTAACATCCACAACACAAACACATAAGTTGTCGAACTAAAAAGACGTTTTCTAAGGGCTGTAACAGCTAAGATGCCATCGCTTAGCTGAACTTCGATGGTGAGGTGCTTTTCCCCTTCTGGGGCGATAATATGATAGGGCAAACCAACGCGCTCTTTAAGGGCCAAGAGCAAGAAGGGGTCTGGAATACTGCCTTGAACAATTTCTTTTGAGTTGGACAGGATTTCATCAATGCGCAGGTTAGAGTCCATATTAAAACGGTTGCGCGAAATCTCAAATGCGCGCGCGCGCCCTTGTGGGGTGGGGTTATCGCGCACAAGATCAACCATGGCCCCCACATCACCTGCAAGCCCGCGTGCAAGATATTTTGATACTTTATCCCAGTGGGCTTCATAAAAGATAAAGGCGGAGATCACCTGTAACAACACCATGGGCACAACCAAGATCAATAAGGATCGGCCCAACAGGCTGCGCGGTAAGGTGCGCTTAATGAGGGTTTCTATCTTCATCACTCAGGCCTGAGCACATAACCTTGCCCGCGCACAGTTTGTAAAAAGCGCGGAAGTTTCGGGTCATCTTCGATTTTGCGGCGCAAGCGCGTGACCTGTACATCAATAGTGCGATCATTACCTTCAATACCAGAAAGCTCCGCCAGTTTTTCCCGGCTTAAAATGGTGCCGGATTGTTCTGCCAGTATCACCAGCAGGCTGGCTTCTGAAGCGGTCAGATGGATCATTTCATCACCGCGCGTTAAGGTATGGCGCTCAGCATCAAATTTAAGTGCACCCAGTTTAATCACCTCGGTTTCTTCTTGGGGGGCTTTACGCACCACACGTTTGAGAATGTTATTGATGCGCAGCACAAGCTCGCGTGGCTCAAACGGTTTGGTGAGATAATCTTCAGCCCCGCATTCAAGGCCTGTGATACGGTCTTCACTTTCACCCATGGCAGTGAGCATAAGGATGGGGGTGTCATTGCTTTGCTTAAAGTCTTTGGCAAAATCCAGACCGCTTTCCCCGGGCATCATCAAATCAAGCACGATGAGGTCAAATTCCAGCAGGCTTAATTTTTTGCGTGCATCTTGGGCATCTTCGGCGATGGAGACGTTAAAGCCTTTTTCGCTTAAAAACTTTTTAAGCAAACGGCGCAGTCGTTCATCATCATCAACGACGAGAATATGGATTTGTTCCTCACTCATGTGCGACAGTATGCCATTGCTGAAGATCAGCGCAAATGAAAAAGCTTATTCTTGCGGTGTATCATTAATATGGGCAAAACGTTCTTTTTCATCGGTGATCCCCATCAGGACTTTGCGAAAGCCCTCAACCGCATCGGCACCAGCAAGGCGATAGGCCTCAGCAATGCGTCGGCTTTGGCTTTTGGAAAGCTCATGCTCTAACTGTTGGCCTTTGGTGGTGAGGAATAAGAGACGCTGGCGACGATCTGTTACGCCTGTGCGCTGTTCAATAAATTCTTCATCCACAAGCTGGCTGAGAACGCGCGATAAGCTTTGTTTGGTGATGGAGAGGATATGGAGGAGGTCTTTAACCGACATGCCTGGTTCGCGCCCCACAAAATAGATTACGCGGTGATGGGCGCGGCCAAAATTGTACGATTCGAGAATTTCATCGGCTTCACCGGTGAAGTCGCGATACGCGAAAAATAAAAGCTCCATTGCTTGGCGAAGTTCTTCTTCGCGTAAAAACAAAGGGTTGGCACGTCTTTTAATATCGGACATTTTTCAAATCGTTACAAACTACGTCAGCAATGTTGACATATATGACAGAAACCAGTACAAGAGGCAACATCATTTACAATAAATGCTTCGCATAAGTAATATTATTTCAAAAGAAGAGAAAAACCATGTCCAACCTTTCGTTTGATGACCGCGACGGTACGATCTGGCATGACGGGGAAATGATTCAGTGGCGTGATTCTAAAGTTCACGTTCTTTCCCATGCCCTCCATTATGGCTCCTCTGTTTTTGAAGGTATCCGCGTTTATGGCGGGAATATCTTTAAGCTAACAGAACATAGTGAACGTCTCGTTGAATCTGCAAAAATCCTCGGTTTCAAAATTCCCTATACTGTGGAAGAAATTGATGCAGCGACACAGAAAGTCGTGGACGAAAACAACATCGTGGATGGCTATATCCGCCCTGTTGCTTGGCGTGGTTCTGAAATGATGGGTGTATCTGCCCAGCAAAATACCATTCACTTGGCAATTGCTGCGTGGGAATGGCCCTCTTACTTTGACCCAGAAGCCCGCATGAAAGGCATCCGTCTGGACCGTGCTGAATATCGCCGTCCAGACCCGCGCACTGCGCCAAGCAAATCAAAAGCAGCTGGCCTTTATATGATCTGCACTTTGTCAAAACATGCTGCAGAAGCCAAAGGCTATCATGATGCCTTGATGCTGGATTGGGAAGGCCGTGTGGCAGAAGCAACGGGTGCGAACGTTTTCTTCATCAATAAAGATGGTGAAATTCACACACCACTTGCCGACTGTTTCCTTGATGGGATCACACGTCGCACGGTGATTGATTTGGCAAAAGCACGTGGCTATCAGATTATTGAGCGCCGCATCATGCCAGAAGAAATGGGTGACTTTGAAGAATGTTTCCTCACCGGTACAGCCGCTGAAGTGACACCTGTTGCAGAAATCGGTGAATTCACTTTCACACCGGGTGAGATGTCTCGCCAGCTTGTGGAAGATTATGACCGCACAGTGCGCGGCCAAGCTCTTGAAGCCACAAGCGCTGCTTAAGTAAGCTTTTAAAAAACAGTTTTGTTTTCAAAGCCTCTGTCCTTTTTATTAGGGCAGGGGCTTTTTTTATGTAGAGGGGATCGTCTTGATCCAATCCATAAAGGCCCTGACCTTTTTCATCTCTTTTTTCTGAGTTGTAGTGACCAGATAATAGCCCCTTTGGCTTTTTACAGGGGGGCCAAAGGGAGAGATGAGTTTCCCACTTTCAAGCTCCTCCTTAATATACATATCCGGAATGATGGCGATGCCGAGCCCGGAAAGGGCCGCCCTGATCATCATGGAAAAGGTTTCAAAGCTCGGCCCGTTTAGGCTGGATTTGACCTTAACACCTTGGGCTTTTAACCATTCAGGCCAAGCATATTGGCGGGTTTGTAAGGTGAGTAAGGTATGATCCAGAACAGATTGTGGCGTGAGGGGCACGATCTGTTTGATCAATGAAGGCGCACAGACAGCCACAAGGGTTTCTGCAACCAGCTTTTCACATTCTACATCCGCCCAGTTGCCATCGCCATGTTGGATCGCCACATCTATATCATGATGTTTAAAATCAAAGGGCTCTAACCCTGTGGTGAGGTTGAACTGAATTTCAGGGTTTTGTTGGGTGAACTCATGAAGGTGTGGGATGAGCCAACGTGAGCCAAAGGTGGGAAAGGTCGCAATATTAAGACGGGTATCATTCTGGTCTTTACTCAGGAGCTTCATTGTTTCTTGCTCAAGCCCGTTGAGATGCTCGCTTACAGCTTGGGCATATTTGCTACCTTCCTCGGTTAGAACAAGGCGTTTTTTGATACGCAAAAACAAATCGGTCTGGACATGGTCTTCCAGATTGCGCACCTGACGGCTCACCGCACTTTGGGTGAGGTTGAGTTCTTCAGAGGCGCGGGTGAAATTTAAATGGCGTGCTGAGGCTTCAAAACATAAGAGGGAGGTGAAGCTGGGAAGATGACGTCTCATAAAAGAAAACCTATATCATTCATAAAATGAATGGATTAATGAAAATATATCGCTTTAAAGCGAGGTTACCATCCTATAAATGAATGATTAAGCGGTAATTTTGATAAAAGGATAAAACAATGGCTGGCAAAGTAACATTTCAATGGGATGATCCGTTTCTGTTTGATCAACAATTAAGCGAAGATGAGCGCCTGATCCGTGATACGGCCCATGAGTTTTGCGAAGACAAGCTGATGCCACGTATCCTTGAAGCTAACCGTCATGAAAAATTTGATCCTGAGATCATGCGTGAGTTTGGCGCACTTGGCCTGCTTGGTTCCACCATTCCAGAAGAGTACGGCTGTGCAGGTGTGAACCATGTCTGTTACGGGCTTGTCGCGCGTGAGGTCGAACGGGTTGATTCAGGCTATCGTTCTGCCATGTCGGTGCAGTCATCCTTGGTCATGCATCCTATTTATGCCTATGGCAGTGAAGAGCAACGCCAAAAATATCTGCCTAAACTGGCAACAGGGGAAATGATTGGTTGCTTTGGCCTAACGGAACCGGACCATGGCTCAGACCCCGCCAGTATGAAAACGCGTGCAGTGAAAGTTGATGGCGGGTTTGAACTTACGGGGAATAAAATGTGGATTACCAATTCCCCCATTGCCGATATTGCCATTGTCTGGGGGAAGCTTGAGGGGGTGATCCGTGGCTTTATTGTGGAGCGCGGCGCAGAAGGGTTTTCCACGCCAAAGATTGAAGGCAAGATGTCTTTGCGTGCTTCTATTACAGGTGAGATTGTTCTGGATAAGGTGTTTGTACCTGATGAAAACCTTTTGCCTAATGCGAAAGGTTTAGCTGGCCCGTTTGGCTGTTTGAATAAAGCGCGCTTTGGTATCGCATGGGGGGCCTTGGGGGCGGCGGAATTTTGCTGGCATGCCGCACGTCAATATGGGCTGGACCGCACACAGTTTGATCGCCCGCTGGCCCAGACACAACTTTTCCAGCGAAAACTCGCAGATATGATGACTGACATAACATTGGGACTGCAAGCGGCATTGCGTGTGGGGCGTTTGATGGATGAAGGCAATTGTGCCATTGAAAATATCTCGATTATCAAACGCAATAATGTGGGTAAATCCCTTGATATTGCAAGGCTTTCCCGCGATATGCATGGGGGTAACGGTATTTCTGATGAATTTCATGTTATCCGTCATATGGTGAATTTGGAAACAGTCAATACCTATGAGGGAACCCATGATATTCACTCCTTAATCCTGGGTCGTGCACAAACTGACTTACAGGCCTTTTTCTAATGGCTGGTGTTCTTTCCCATATTAAGGTTCTTGATCTCTCGCGGGTTTTAGCAGGTCCTTGGGCCTCGCAAAATCTTGGCGATATGGGCGCAGAAGTGCTTAAAATCGAGCGCCCTGATGTGGGGGATGATACCCGTCATTGGGGGCCTCCCTTTGTGGGGGAAACAGCGGCCTATTTCATGTCATGTAATCGCAACAAGAAATCACTGGCAATTGATTTCACCCAAATTGAGGGCCAAGAAATCATTCGCGAGCTGGTTAAACACTGTGATGTGGTGATTGAGAATTTTAAGGTCGGTGGCCTTAAAAAATATGGCCTTGATTATGATAGTCTTAAGGCTGTGAAAGACGATATTATCTATTGTTCTATCACAGGATTTGGGCAAACCGGGCCTTATGCCCAGCGTGCAGGCTATGATTTTCTCATCCAAGGGATGGCGGGTTTGATGTCGGTGACAGGTTCCCCTGAAAGTGGGCCGATGAAGGCCGGTGTGGCTTTGGCAGATATCATGACAGGGCTTTACGCCACCATTGCGGTGCAAGGGGCCTTGATCCATCGTGATCAAAGTGGGCAAGGTCAGTATATTGACTTGGCCTTGATGGATGTACAGGTTGCCACCATGGCAAATCAAGCGCTTAATTACCTTGCCAGTGGCACAGCGCCGGGCCTATTGGGCAATGCCCATCCCAACATCGTGCCTTATCAGGCTTTTGCCACATATGATGGTCATCTTATTTTAAGTGTGGGCAATGACGGTCAGTTTAAAAACTTTTGCAAAACAGCGGGTTTGGAGGATATTGCCACAGATGAGCGTTTTGCCACAAATGAGGCACGGGTGAGAAATCGTGAAACGCTCATTCCTCTTATTGAGCAGGCCATGAAAGCCCATGATCTTGATTGGTGGATTGAAAAACTTGAGATTGCGGGTGTGCCTTGTGGCCCCATTAATACGCTTGATCGGGTTTTTGCCGATGAACAGGTTAAACACCGTGGACTTGAACTTTCCCTAGAGGGCGAAACACCCAGTGTGGCAAACCCGATTAACTATAGCGAAACCCCGTTGCAATATGACAAGGCTCCCCCCAATTTGGGTCAACATAGCGCTGAAACCTTGCAAGAAATGCTAAAATTAAGCCCAGATGAGTTAAAAGACTTGGCGGATAAGGGCGTTATTGGTATGTGACTTTATGCAATGGACCATAAAAACAGAAGCGGAATGCCCTTTACCTGAAGATTTGATCTTGGGGTTGGTGGCGCGTGCCTTGGGAGAGAACTGGACAACCAAGTCTTCGCATCAGCTTCGCTTGGGTCGTGAGCATTATCAAGACCTCTCCCTTGTTGCTTTTTTAGAAGATAAACTGGTTGGCACCGTGCGGCTTTGGCCCATTCAGGCGGGTGAAGCAGGTCCAGCCCTTTTACTGGGGCCTTTAGCTGTTGATCCAACGCTGCATGGTTTGGGCTTAGGCAAGGCCATGCTGCATTGTGTGATTGATTTAGCCAGAGCAGCAGGCCATGGCGGGATCATCTTGGTTGGCGATGCGCCTTATTATGAGCGTGTCGGTTTTAACGCCAAACCCACATGGCATATGCGCATGCCCGGTCGTTATGACCAAAACCGCCTTTTAGGGATTGAGCTGATCAAGGGCTACCTTGAAGGCCATGAAGGTGTGGTTACCCGCTAAGGCTTGCTTGGCGTTATCTTTGCTGCGCAGGTTTTAACTTCGGGTATTTTGCCATAGGGATCAAGCTGCGGGTTGGTCAATAAGTTTGCAGCCGCCTCTTTAAAACAAAAGGGGATAAACACCATGCCCGTCGGCACATCGCGATCAGGGCGTGCATGGATATCAACCGTGCCGCGCCGTGTGGAAACCGTGATCATATCACCTGCTTCAAGGCCCATTTTATTAAGCTCTTTCGGGTTCAGGCTGGCAACCGGATGGGCTTCGATCTGGTTGAGCACAGCGGCCCTGCGCGTCATGGCACCTGTATGCCAATGTTCCAACATGCGCCCTGTGGTCAAGACAAACGGATAGTCGGTATCTGGCACTTCATCAGGTGGGATGAGGTCGGTTGGTACAATGCGCCCTTTTGAATTTGCTGTGGGGAACCCCTCCCCAAATAAAACGGCTTGCCCGTTGGGATAGGTCAGGCAATCTTCAGCCTCTAATCGATCCCATGTAATGCCGTTGAGAGACCCCATGATCTGTTCCATCTCAAGATGGACGTCTTTGGCACTTTCATAAGACCAGTCCAGCCCCATGCGTTTGGCAATCTCGCAAATGATCCATAAATCCTGCTTGGCTTGCCCCGGTGGGTTAAGGGCTTGGCGCGCCATCTGGATTTGTCGATTTGTGTTGGTAAAGGTGCCTGTTTTTTCAGGAAAGGCACTGGCGGGTAAAATGATATCTGCATACATGGCGGTTTCTGTGAGGAAAATATCCTGCACCACCAGATGGTCTAGCATGGACAGGGACTTGCGGCTGTTATTGGCATCCGGGTCCGACATGGCAGGGTTTTCGCCCATGATATACATGGATTTTAGCTTACCTGCCTGAATTTCATGCATGATCTCAACCACGGTCAGGCCGGGCTCAGGGTCGAGTTTTACCTGCCAAAACTCTTCAAACTTGTCATGAACTTCTTTTGAGGCAACAGGCTGGTAGTTGGGATAGACCATGGGGATTAAGCCACTATCAGAAGCGCCTTGCACGTTATTTTGTCCGCGTAGCGGGTGAAGGCCCGTGCCATCGCGCCCCATATGGCCTGTGATCAGCGCAAGGGCCATGAGGCTGCGCACATTATCAGTACCATGGACATGTTGGGTCACCCCCATCCCCCAAAAGATAAGGGAGCGTTCAGCCTTGGCATAGGTGCGCGCAATGGTGCGGATTTCATCTGCTTTAATGCCGCAAATCTCTTGCATGGCGTCAGGGGAGAAGTCTTTAATCTTGTCAGCCAGCTTATCAAAATCTTCGGTATATTTTTCAATATAGTCCTGATTGACTAGCCCTTCCTCAATGATGGTGTGGATCATGGCATTCAGCAGAGCCACGTCTGAGCCGGATTTAAATTGCACCATATGATCGGCAAAGCGGGTCAGGCCTTGGCGGCGCGGGTCCATGACGATAAGTTTAGCACCCTTTTTGACTGCTTCTTTAATGTAAGTGGCGGCAACGGGGTGGTTTTGCGCCGGACGTGAACCAATCACGATGATCACATCGGCTTTAAGTGCATCCATGAACGGGGCGGTCACTGCTGCAGAACCGATGCCTTCCATGAGGGCTGAGACAGAAGAGGCATGACACAGGCGCGTGCAGTGGTCCACATTGTTGGTGCCAAATCCGGCGCGCACAATTTTTTGGAAAAGGTAGGCCTCTTCGTTTGAACCTTTGGCTGAGCCAAATCCAGCCAGCTCGCTTGGTTGATAGCGCTTAAAACCTTGGGCGGTTTTGTCTAAAGCTTCTTCCCAGCTTGCTTCCCTAAAATGACTTAAGGGGTTGGCCGGATCAATCGGTTCTTTAGCTGCACCCTCTTTGCGGATCAGTGGCTTGGTTAAGCGATGAGGGTGATGGATATAATCAAAGCCAAAGCGCCCTTTAACACAAAGCTTTTCTTCATTCGCCGGACCTTTTCGTCCCTCAACCTTAATCAGTTGATCATCCTTGATATGATAGGTGAGCTGACAGCCTACACCACAAAATGGGCAAAGCGAGTTAACCGTTCGCTCGGCTGTGTCACTAAGGACAGTCTCGCCTGTTTTGGGATCGCGCGGTAATAAAGCGCCTGTTGGGCAGGATTGCACACATTCCCCGCAGGCCACACAGGTGCTTTCATTCAAAAGATCATTCTGGTCAAAAGAAATATGGGATTTCCCCCCACGCGCTGCCATGCCCAGCACATCATTGCTTTGTAAATCTTGGCATGCACGCACACAGTTGGTGCAATGAATGCAGGCGTTGAGATCAACCGCAATGGCGGGGTGGGTGATATCGGCTTTAACAGGCTCTTTTGCCTCAAAGCGCGACGTTTCAATGCCGACCTCATCGGCCATTTTCCAAAAATGAGATTTTGGGTCAGGGCAAGTTTCACGTGTTGGCTGATCAGCCATGAGGAGTTCCATCACCATTTTGCGTGATTTTTCCACCCGTGCAGAATGGGTGTTTACCACCATGCCATCGCTGGCCTTGCGCATGCAGGAGGCGCTGAGCGTGCGTTCGCCTTCTACCTCCACCACACACAGGCGGCAGTTGCCATCGGCCTTGTTAAATTGGTGATAGCCTGAACAGAGGTGCGGCAAGGTCTTGCCTTCGCGCTTGGCAATGTCAAAGAGGGTTTCATCCTCAGTTGCTTGGACGGTTTGACCGTTAAGGGTGAAGGAAATCATGTGAAGTCCTCCGCAAAATGGTTAAGGGCGCATAAAAGCGGATTAGGGGCAGCTTGACCAAGCCCGCAGATGGAACTGTCCTGCATGACCTCGCAGAGCTCCGTTGCAAGCTCTTGATCCAGTGTGGTTTGCAACATATGGGACAGTTTTTCACAGCCCACCCGGCACGGCGTACATTGCCCACAGCTTTCATGATCAAAAAAGGCCATGAGGTTTTGCACAACATTTTTCATATTATCTTGATCAGAAAGCACGATAACAGCGGCTGAGCCAATAAAACAGCCATGGTCTTCTAAACTGCCAAAACTTAAAGGCAGGTCGGCTTTACTGGCAGGTAAAATACCACCAGAAGCCCCGCCGGGTAGATAGGCTTTAAAACGATGGCCCTTGATCATGCCACCGCCATAACTGTTGATGAGCTCATCAGCGGTAATATCAACAGGGGCTTCATAAACACCGGGTGTGTTGATACGCCCAGATAGGGAATAAAACCGTCTTGATCCGGCTTCAGGCCCGTTTTGTAAGATATCTTGCACACGCCAGAGCGTTTCCACGTTATTAACCAAGGTAGGGCGACCAAAAAGGCCGCTTTGGGCAGGGTAGGGTGGTTTGATACGCGGTAGGCCACGTTTGCCTTCAAGGCTTTCTAAAAGCGCAGTCTCTTCCCCACAGATATAAGCCCCAGCCCCACGACGCAAATGAATGGTGCACCCGTGTGTATCAATTTTTGGCAGCTCAATCTCAAGGATTTTGCGCACAGCTGCATATTCATCGCGCAGATAAATATAGATATCGCGCGCCTCAATCACATCAGCGGCAATAAGCGCGCCTTCAATCACTTTATGGGGATTGCTTTCTAAACAGTAACGGTCTTTAAAAGTGCCGGGCTCGCCTTCATCGGCATTGATGACTAACACTTTCTCACCATTGGCTTGAAGGAGAAAACGCCATTTATCCGCCACTTTAAATCCGGCCCCACCAAGGCCGCGCAAATTGGCTTTATCAAGTTCAGCCAAAATCTCATCACGCTTGCCTTGATATTGCATCAATGTGGCATAGCAGTATTTTTCATGGGGGATATAGGAGGGCAGCTTAACCGGATCATCTTTAGAAAAAGAGACAGGGGCTTCATCACAACGCCCCACGCAGGCAACAGCTTGGCCCACACCTTTGCCAAAGAGGGAACAGGTCAGGCTGGTACAGTGCTTTTCTTTGGGCTGAGTGCCGTCTAAATCAAAATGGGCATAGAAACTGGCAACCTCATAGACTTGGGCTTGGGACAGCTTCATTACATCAGCAAGCGCTGCGATATGGTCTTTGGAAAGATGCCCGAAATGGTCTTGGACGCGATGGAGGTTTTCAATCAGCAGATCGCGTTTTTTGACATCCGCACCAAGTAGTTCTTTCATACTTTGGTAAAGTGAAAGATCGACCTGACGCCCCTTAGGAAAGAAATGCTTTTTCATCTGTCCAACCCCCATGGATTTTGAAATAATTATACCACTAAATGTCTAATTTTACGCCTGTTTTTTTACAAATCGTGCGCAAAGCAAAGCTGGACCTTATGCGCGCCACACCGGGCAGACGCGAAAGATAATGGCGGTGGATATGTTCATAGCCCTCAGGGCCGGAACAAGCGATTCGAATAAGATAATCCGCATCCCCAGACATGAGATAACAGCCGCGCACATCGGGGCAGTCAATGATAGCGCGCTCAAACGCATCAACCGTTTCTTCGCTTAGGCTTGCCAGTGTGATTTCTGCAAAGACATTGCTCGGCTTACCCACGGCTGCCTGATTGACCAACATGGCATAGCCTTCGATATAACCGTCATCTTCAAGGCGCTTTACCCGGCGCAGGCAGGCAGAGGGTGACAGGTTTACAGCTTCGGCTAAATCTGCATTGCTCATGCGACCATCGCGTTGCAGGAAGGTTAGAATCTTACGATCTGTTGTATCAAGCTGCTCCATAGCAATAAAATTCTCTTAAATTGAATAATTTATAAATATTATTCGAATAATGGTCGTTTTACCAGTTGAAATAGGCAGCAAATTCTCCAAGGCTTGATATAGGCTTAACGATAACAAATATATCAATAGCGAGCCCTTTATCAGGCAAGGAGAACAGTTATGCTTATCGGTGTCCCAAAAGAAATCAAAAACCATGAATATCGTGTGGGTTTGACGCCCAGTTCGGTGCGCGAAATGGTCCATCATGGTCATGAGGTTTTGGTGGAAACAAACGCCGGTGGCGGTATTGGCTGCTCCAATGAAGATTATGAAAAGGCGGGTGCCAAGATTGTCGGCACAGCAGCTGAGATTTTTGATCGTGCTGAAATGATCATTAAGGTGAAAGAGCCGCAAAAAGTTGAATATGAACAACTAAGTAAAGACCAGTTGCTCTTTACCTATCTTCACCTCGCGCCTGATCCTGCACAAACAGAAGGTCTGGTCAAATCTGGGGCAACCTGCATTGCATATGAAACCATTACTGATGCGCAAGGTGGCTTGCCTTTACTGGCCCCTATGTCAGAAGTTGCTGGTCGTATGTCCATTCAGGTTGGTGCCGCTGCCTTGCAAAAAGCAAATGGCGGGCGCGGTGTTTTACTTGGCGGTGTGCCGGGCGTTCAACCGGGTAAAGTTGTTGTTATTGGTGGTGGTGTTGTGGGCACCAACGCTGCGCGCATGGCGATGGGCTTAGGGGCAGATGTGACAGTACTGGATCGCTCCCTTAAACGTTTGGCTTATCTGGATGATGTCTATGGTCCACGCCTTAAGACACAATATGCCAGTGTAGATGCCACTGAAGAGCTGGTTTATGAGGCTGACCTCGTGGTTGGGGCGGTTCTTGTACCCGGTGCGGCGGCGCCAAAACTGATTAGCAAAGATCAACTTTCTTCCATGAAGCGGGGCTCTGTCATTGTGGATGTAGCGATTGATCAAGGCGGGTGTTTTGAAACATCCAAAGCAACAACCCACCAAGACCCGACCTATATTGTTGATGATGTGGTGCATTATTGTGTGGCTAACATGCCCGGTGCTGTGGCGCGCACATCAACCTTTGCCCTAAACCACGCCACCTTGCCTTTTGCTTTGGCTTTGGCAAATAAAGGTTGGCAAAAAGCCTGCGCGGATGATGCGCATTTGCTCAATGGTCTTAATGTTCATAATGGTCGCGTGACTTATAAGGCCGTGGCGGATGATCTGGGCTATGATTATCTTGATCCAACAAGCCTTGTTTAAACGAATTGTCCGGCACACCAGCCAGATGACCATGCCCATTGGAAGTTAAATCCACCTAAATGCCCGGTCACATCGACGACTTCACCGATGAAATAAAGGCCGGGCACTTTTTTGGCTTCAAATGTTTTGGATGAAAGCTCATTTGTATCCACACCGCCGCTCATGACTTCAGCTGTTTTATAGCCTTCTGTCCCACTGGGCAGGAGTTGCCAGTTGTTAATGGACTCAGCCAAGGTTTGGAGCTTTTTATCAGAAAGTTCCGCCATTTTGCCATGGCATTGAGCCTGTTCAACAAGACGCACAGCCAAACGTTTGGGCAAGATTTGTGAAATGACCGTTTGGGCTTCTTGTTTGGGTTGATCGTTTTTGGCTTTTTTCAAAACAGCCATAACGTCCGTGTCTGGGGCAAGGTTAACCTGCACGGTTTCACCCGGTGTCCAATAAGACGAAATTTGCAAAATTGAGGGGCCGCTTAGTCCCTTATGGGTAAAGAGTAAGGCTTCGCGAAATTCGGCCTTTTTGTAGGTGATGACACTATCAAGGGCGATGCCTTGAAAGCCTGATAGCTTATCGCGTGTTTCTTGGTCAAAGGTAAAGGGCACAAGGGCAGGGCGGGGATGAATAACGTTAAGCCCCATCTTTTCTGCAAGCTTTAGCCCGAAATTACTCGCCCCGATTTTGGGAATGGAAAGCCCGCCTGAGGCAACAACAAGATGTTCACATTCAATCTCATCCTCATCACTCATGACTAAAAAGCCGCCGTCATTTTTACTCACACCTTCTACTTTGGTGTTGAGGCGGATTTTTGCTCCGGCTTTGCGACATTCTTTTTCCAGCATATCAATGATCTGCTGGGCGCTGTCATCACAGAAAAGTTGACCGTGGTCGCGTTCATGATAGGCGATTTCATATTCGCTCATTAGGCCGATGAAGTCCCAGTTTGTATAGCGATTTAAGGCCGACTTGCAGAAATGGGGATTTTCAGACAGGTAATTTTTAGGCGTGATGTCCATATTGGTGAAGTTACATCGCCCGCCACCGGAAATGCGGATTTTTTCCGCCAGTTTCTTGGCATGGTCAATGACTAATGTTTTGCGCCCACGTTTTGCGGCTTCTATGGCGCACATCATTCCTGCGGCACCTGCACCGATGATAAGCACATCTACATTGTGAAGAGCCATGAAACCTGTCTTTCAATTGATAAGGACGCTCAGAGTTCTGCCATAAAGGGGGCTGTGGGTAAACTGATAAATTTCTGATTTGGATTTTACCCAAAGGTGTGAGAAATTGGCTGCATCTGAAATGGAGATATAGGCGATGAGCACTCTTTTTAGCGCAAGCGGCGTACCGGAACTGGTCTTTGGGCGTGGTGTCTTTGAAAAACTGGCAAGACAGGTGCTGCCTTTTGGTACGCGGGTTCTGCTGATTGGCGATGCTTACCTTAAAGATCATCCTAGCCTGTTAAAAGAAGTCAGCGACATGTTGCAGGTGCAAGGCATAGCCGTGAGCCATATCTCCGCCTTAGGTAAAAAAACAAGCCAAGCCAGCCAAGCTATTATGGACGAAGTTGATCTTAGCCAAATTGATTGCGTTATTTCCCTTGGTGGGGGGCGCGCCATTGATACGGGCAAATTGGTTGCCAGGGATTGCCCTCATATTGCTGTGCCCACAACCGCAGGCACGGGTGCGCCCATGAATGGCGTTGTTTTTGGTGGCGACGGGGCCATTGAAGAAACGAGCCGCACAAGCCTTTTGCCTACAATCGTTTGTGCGGACCCAAGTTTTTTAGATGAGATGGACCGTGATGATTTTGCAGCACGCTCCTTGGCTGTTTTGATGTTGTTGGTTGAGGCTTATGTCTCACCAAAAGCATCTGTGCTATCTGATGCCTTGGTGTGGTCTGGTCTTGAATCGTTTGTGCGCGGTTTTGTTAAAGGGATTGAGGGCGATCAAAAGGGCAGAGATGAAGTTTTTTATGCCTCATTAATGGCAGGTGTGGGCTCAGGTCAGGCAGGCTTTGGTTTGAGCCATCGTCTGGGCGTGAGTGTTGAGCAGGAAACCGAGCTGACCTATGCGCAATCATGTGCAACGATCTGTGCAGAAATCAGTCATGCACAAATTGAAATGTTGGCTGAATTTTTACCAGATCATTCCGCCATGGATAAATATGCGCTTGTGGGGGAATTGCTGGCTGAGCGCCCTTTTGAAGACCGCGAAGAAGCCTATGCATCACTGGTGGGCACATTAAGAAGATGGGTTGCACGCCTTGAACTCCCCAAACTCCCTTTAAGTGAAAAGAAGATCGAAGAGATCACTCAGCTTATCATAGCCGATTGGGATGAAGAGGTTCTGCCTGTTCGTCTCAGTCATGATGTGATGATTGATGCGTTGTTAAGGCGCCATATTCAAGTTTGAAGGCAGGCGCGTTGTGCTATCGGTAATGGCGCGTTTGACTTGTTCAGCAATTAAGCCTTGAACGCTTGTGAGATTTACACCGCATAAATTGGTCTGATGCAGGTTTGCACCACTAAGGTTGACACGGCGTAGGCTCGCCCCGGCAAGGTCAGCTTCAGATAGGTCAGCCCCAAGCATGTCAGAGCGGTCTAATTTGGCATTGCGCATGTCAACTTTGCTCAGACGCGCAACGCGCAGATCAGAACTTGAAAGTAGAGCTTCTTTGAAGGTCGAGCCGCTTAAGTCAGCTTTTCGAAAGACCGTACTGGTACAGTTTAAACCTTCAAAACAGGATTGAGGTAAGATTGCCCCTGTAAAATCAACTTCCGCAATTTCTTGACCGCGAAAATCAGAATGGGGGCGTTTGGCTCGTTTGCCGTTTTTTCCACCGCTGTTGATCCATTCTTTATGTTGTTCCAAGCATTCTTCTAGATCAACGATCTCTTCAAAATCTTCATCTGCAGGGCCTGCTTCAGTTTCTTTTTTCTTTTTCTTGGCCTTTTTCTCAGCTTCTTCAAGAGCTACTTTGGCTTGTGCTTTCTTTTTAGAGGCTGCTTCTTCTTCGATGAGATTTTCTTGCTTACTCTTGGCCTTTTTCTTTTCTTCTTCAGCTAAGCCAAAGTCAAAATCTTCTTTGCTTTGTTTTGCTGGGGCATCATCAGTTAAAGCAAAGTCGTTTGAGGTTTTTTTACCTTGTGCTGTATCTTCTCCAGCAAAGATGGAACCACTAGATTTTTGTGAAGAGGGTGCCTGTAATGTTGCACCAGCCGCACCACGGCTGTGTGAGGAGGCTTCATGCTGAACAACACGTTCTGCTTTTCTAGCTGATGAGGGGGCTTCTTGGGTCAGGTTTGATACTTCTGCTGCCTCTACATCACTGGCTTTCGCCTGTTTGGGAGGCGTTGGTTTTGTCGCTGCAGGTGCGGGGGCATCATTCCCAAATAGCTCAATAGAACTGCCTTTAAAGCCCCCACTCATAACAGGCGAGCTGTCAAGCGAGCTTCTGCCCGGCTGGACCGGGGCCTGAATGCCATCTTTGCGCCGACATAACTCTTTAGAACGCTCTATATCTTCAAGCGTGCGTCGCTCAGGGCCAAAGTAATGGTTTACACAGACAAAGCGACGTGGCTTTAAGATGACCGAGCGGCTGAAACGAAGGATCTTTTCCGCCTCAAGGGGTTTTCTTAAGGCCCCTTCAATACCCGCTTTGCAGGCTTCACGCAGTGTGTTGGGGGCAACTTTATCTAAGAGAATAAGAATCGGTGTTTTGAAAAAGGCGCCATCCATTAGGCCACGGATTTGGCGCACAACTTCGATACCTGAAATTTCAGGGAATTTAAGCCCGATGAGCATAAGGTCGGGCTTCATCATAGGGATATGGTCAAGGGCTTCTTCTGGTGACGGTGTTGCCACGAAATCGCCAATGCCATTATCTAAATATGTGGTGCGCGCCGCATCAATGCTTGCAGGATCATTATCGCAAAGCATCACTTTATAGGCGCTGAAATCAAAGTCCGACATGCACGTAGTTCAGTTGTTTGTCTATTTTTTTACAAGACTATCATAACCTGATCTGAGATCAGTTCAACCCGAAGCTTATACAAAAGGGGTATTATTTTGGATTTCCATCCGGTCTTGGGCCAAACACGCTTTCAAGCTGGTCTTGAACAGAATTGACCTGTTCTTGCTCACCCTCACCAAGAACGAGGGTAATTTCAACGCGGCGGTTGCGTGAACGGTTTTCAGGACTGTCATTTGGGACCAGTGGGCGGCTATCACCAAAGCCTTGAACCGCCATTTTTTGAGGGGCAATATCAGAATGATTGAGGAAATGGTGCACAACTGAGGTCGCACGTGCGGCAGAAAGGTCCCAGTTGGAACGGTATTGTCCACCACCACCTAAAGGAATGTTATCTGTATGTCCGCCGACCTGTACTTGACCCTGTGATTTCTTGATCACATCGGTAAGCTTGTCCAAAAGGTCAGCAAAGTCAGCGCCGATATTGGAGGAGCCGGAACCAAAGGCAATTTCACTTGGGAAGCGAATTTTAACTTCATTGCCTTCTCTTTCCACATCAACACCTTGATCAGCGGCTTCTTCAGCAATGATTTTTGCAACTTCATTCTCAACGTCACTTGCTTGCTCTTCAGGCGATTCCTGAGGATCAATATCAAATTCTTCTTCGTCGGTGGTATCGGGGATATCCATCGAAACGGTCGGGATTTGAATGTCTGTTGGCGAAACGTTACGCGCGACTTTGCGCTGTAATTGCCCATCAACCTCAATCACACCAGCAAGGCGATCTTCTTTTGAGATACCAAAGGCATTGCGCATGGCACCCGCCATTTGCTTGTATTTAATAACGTTCATTTCCGAAAACGTCAGAAGAAGCACGAAAAGAACCAACAGCAGGGACATCAGGTCGGCGAAAGTCGCCATCCAAGCTGGGGAGCCCTGCGGGGGGCATTTCTTTTCTTCTTGTTCAGCCATGGGCTAAAGCTTACTCTTCCTCTTCTGCAGGCTTGCCACCTGGCAGATATACGCCAAGCAGTTCTTGCAGAACCATAGGGTTTTGTGAGGCATGGATTTGCATCACACTTTCGACAATCAAGGCACGTGTATTTTTTGTATTGTCGATTTTAATTTCCAGTTTATCCGCCAGTGGAATACAGATGAGGTTGGCTAAAACCGCACCATAAAATGTGGTCAACATCGCAACCGCCATCGCCGGGCCAATCGCAGCCGGGTCAGACAAGTTGGCAAGCATTTGTACCAGACCGATCAAAGTTCCGATCATACCAAAAGCCGGGGCCATATCGCCCATGCCGCGCCAGAAGCTCTCCCCCTGCATTTCAGCCTTTAGGGTCATGTCGACTTCTTTACTGATACTTTCTTTAATGACTTCAGCAGCCATGCCATCCACACACATGCGGATACCACGCGCCATCAATTCATTTTCAACCTGAACACTTTCAAGGCCGAGAAGACCTTTTTGACGAACGATACCAGCCAGCTCAATGGCAATGTCATAAACGCTGCGAGGGTCGTCAGCTGTGTTTTTAAAGGCGATCTTGCCGCCGATTTTGAGTGCGGCGATACAGTCAGAAAGCGGGAATTTTACAAGAGTTGCAGCTGTCGTACCACCAAACACAACCACGATAGATGGAATGTTGATAAAGGCACCGAGGTCTCCACCGATCATGATTGATGCCACGATGAGGTCCATGCCCAATACGATACCAATTAGCGTTGCGAGATCCATACAATTGTGCCGTTCTTGTTATTCAGCTTGCCGTAAAACTCATATTAACGCGAAAGTCCTTACCAACGTTTTAACGTTAAAAAAGATTATGCTCACGTTTCCTCAGACAGTTTTACATTACGTTTGTCGGATGGGGCAACAGTCAACTCGCTAAAAATGCACCATTTTTTGTGTGTATACATATATATAGGTAGATATACCTACGATTTATCATACTTTAGTGCATTTTTCGTTTGGTTTTACCTGTTGCAATTGCCGCAATAGGATTATCGGGCCATGGGTGTTTGGGATAACGCCCTTTCATTTCTTTTTTTACCGAATCGTATCCATTTTGCCAAAAACTCTCTAAATCTTCAGTCACTTGCAAAGGGCGTCCGGCAGGCGAGAGGAGATGGATTTGTAAATTACATTGTCCATTATTGATGGTGGGGGATTGGGGCTCACCAAACATTTCTTGTAATTTGACCGATAAAACAGGTTTTTTAGAATTACTATAATCAAGTCGGATGTTAGACCCACTGGGCACGCGGTAATGTGTAGGGGCCTGCTGATTGAGCTTTTGTTGGTCTTCCCAGCTCATCTTTGACAAGAGAGCCGCTTGGAGATCTACCTTTTTCAAATGATCAATCCGACAGCATCCGTTTAAAAAAGGTGATAACCAGTCTTCTAAACTGTCTAACAGGCCTGTCTCACTCATATCAGGCCACGATGTATCGTTATAACGTAAAAACTCAACCCGTTGGCACAGGTTTTGGCTGTCTTTATCCCAAGATAGAACATGTATGCCCAATTGGCGGATGCCTGCGCACAGGGCTTCGCTCAAACGCTCAGGAGCAATGTTTTTAATCGGGGTTGTTTTAAGTTTAAGGGCACCGATGCGCCGCACTCTTTGTGCCGTGGCAGCCTGAGTGCGTTTATCCCAACCGATTTCTTCCTCTTCAATGATCTGATGGGCAAAGTCTGTTTCAATATCCTGTAAAGTAATGGGGGCGGCTGTAAAAATGCGCCCTTGTGCCTGTGTGCCCCCCATATGGGCAACAACCAGATAGTCTTCTCCAAAAAGCGGGTCATCTTCAGAAAGGTTCGCACCGATGCCGGCACTTAAGTGATAATCCCCTTTGCCTTTTGCACGCAGTTTTGCAAGGCGATCAGGATAGGCAAGGGCCAAAATTCGTCCAGCTTCCAAGATCGAAGCAGGTTTTGCATCTTTCAGCTTTAGGCGTTTTTTTAAGATCTTTACGGTTTCTTTGGCGCGATAAAAAGCACCTTTTGCAAGGTTGCGATCTTGTTTTTTAGACTGAAACAGGCTGAGTGCGTTACGAATATCACATTCACGCCTGCCTTTAAAAAGGGGCCCGTCATGTAGCGTTGCGGCAATCTCACAGGCCAGTGCCGCCTCACCTTGGCCTTCCTCTCTTGCCTTTAACACCATATGGGCGATGCGGGGATGCAAAGAAAGTTTCTGCATCTCTTTACCATGCTCACTCAAGATCAGGTTTTTATCTAAGGCCCCAAGGGTGATGAGGAGCTCTTGAGCTTTTTCAAGCTGGCTCTGGTTGGGAAGGTCTAAGAGTTTCAGCTCATCAGGCCTTTTTACCCCCCACGAGGCTAGGTCCAAGGCAAAAGGGGTGAGGTCACATTCCAGAATTTCAGGAATATCACGTTCCTGTAAGGCTTGGGTTTCGGCCTTGGGCCAAAGCTGATAGCACACACCGGCTTCCATGCGCCCTGCACGTCCCTTTCGCTGAGTGGCTGAGGCTTTTGAAACCCGTACGGTTTCAAGTTTCGACATGGCCTTGGCAGCATCAAAACGAGAGACCCGCTTTAAACCACAATCAATGACTACCCGAATGCCTTCAATGGTCAGGCTGGTTTCCGCAATGGTGGTGGCAAGAACGATTTTGCTTTTGCCTTGCACGGTTGGTGAGATGGCCAAATCCTGTTGGGCTTGGCTTAATGCCCCATAAAGCGGGGCAATAAGGATGCTGGGGTCAGAGCCATATTGATCTTTTAAGAGCTGTTCGGTTTTGCGGATCTCACCTTCACCGGGGAGAAAGACAAGAATATTGCCGCTTTCTTCGCGCACTGCCTTATTCACAGCTTTAGCCACATCTTGGGCAAGGCTGAATTTATCAGGGCGGGGCAGGTTTTTTGTCTCGACCTCAAAGCTTTTGCCCTGACTGGTGATGCAAGGTGCGTCATCTAAAAAGCTTGAAAGAGAAGCTCCATCTAATGTAGCAGACATGACAAGCAGGCGAAGGTCATCGCGCAAGGCGGCCATGGTCTCAAGGCAGAAGGCGAGCCCAAGATCACCTTGAAGGTTGCGCTCATGAAACTCATCAAAAATCACAAGGCCAATGCCATCAAGTTCGGGGTCGTCTTGGATTTGGCGGGTTAAAATACCTTCTGTCACCACTTCGATGCGGGTCTTGGCGCTGATCTTCTTATCTTGGCGAATACGATAGCCAACGCTTTGACCAACCTCTTCACCCAACAGGCTTGCCATGCGGGTTGCCGCCATACGTGCGGCAAGGCGGCGTGGCTCAAGCATGATGATTTTTTGATTACCAAGCCATGGCTCATTGAGCAAGGCAAGGGGCACGAGCGTTGTCTTACCTGCGCCCGGTGGGGCTTCTAAAATAGCGCAGTTATTTTGGCTGAGCGCGTTTTTTAACTCAGGGAATGTTTCTTCAACCGGATAGCCAAGTTTTAAGGGAGATGTTGTCATACCTCATCATCAATAGCCGCAACATTTGCCAAAAACTTGGAAAGGTCATTGCGTTGTTTTTCGCTATAGCGTTTTTCAAAGACCTTGCGTTCATCATCAGACAGATTGGTGAATTCTTTAAAGATACACATCATCTGTTGTTTGAACTGGAAGTCAGAAAAAGGATATTGACCAACGCCTTGACCTGGTGTGTGCGGATCACTTTGCATCACGCGTATATACCAGTCTTTGCGGATGTTGAATTTTGAGAAAAAGCCCGCCAGTGCCATAAAGCTGTCCCAGCGGATATTCCAGCATTCTTTATCAACATAGAGATCGTAATAAGTAAACTTGTTGCCTTTTTCCTGAGAAATCCGTTCCATCAGGCGCAGGGAGGTTTCCATCAGCGTTTCATATTGCGCGCGCCCTAAAAGCGCTTCAATGGCATGAAAGAAATTGGTTAGCTGCGGTGTTGCCAGAACAACAGGGTCGCGATTAAGCAATGTTTCAAACGGTTGAGAGACAATGCGGCCATAAACATTAATGCGCGGTGTCTTTTGCATGGACTGACGCACCTGTTGAGAGCAGCGCTCAAACTGTTTGTCACAATATTTTTCACGCACAGCCGGATCGGTTTGAATGGCTTGGGCGACAAAATCAAGGGCATCCAGACTGACTTGTCCTTCATGGGCCTGTTGTTTAGCAAGCAATAGAAAAAGGTCTACAGCCGAATTAAACGTCTGTTGGCACGGAATGTCCGTTTGTTCTTGTTTTTTATCTGCCATGGTGAATGTCCTTACCCTAAGAGAATTACAGACTAAAGTTCTCTTGTGAAAATATCAAGTCAGAGCGCAGTGCTATTTCTTTTCCAACACACAGGCAAAGAAACCATCACAGCCATTTGTGTGCGGACTTAGGCGTAAATAGTCTTCATTGGCACAAGGATAGGGCGTCTCGAAATTTTCTTCCCAGACGGTCTTGGCCTTAACCAGCGTAAATTTGTCATTTTCTTTAAGGAAGTTCTCAATCTGCTCTTCATTTTCTTCTGGCAGCAGCGAGCAGGTGGCATAAATCATACGCCCACCGCTTTTGACCAGACGGTTTGCGCTTTTGATAATGTCAGCTTGCAGGGCAACCAGTTCACTGAGGTCTGTTTCATCTTTGGACCATTTGGAATCTGGATTGCGTCGCCATGTGCCTGTTCCACTGCACGGCGCATCAATCAGCACGCGGTCAAACTTACCACGGCTTTTCTTGACCCATTTATCATAGGTGTTTTCCAGCAAGACCCGTTGTGTATTGACAATACCGGCGCGTTTTAGGCGGACTTTGGCGCGGCTTAAGCGTTTGCTATGGACATCACAGGCGACCAGATGACCGGAGTTTTGCATTTGGGCGGCAATGGCAAGGGTTTTACCACCAGCACCAGCACAAAAATCCACAACCTGCATGCCTTTTTTAGCCCCTGCAAAAAGTGCAACAAGCTGGGAGCCTTCATCTTGGACTTCGATCCAGCCCTGACGAAAAGCGTCTGTTTCCGATAAAATGGGTCCACCCGCATCACTTTGGCGCAAGCCGATGGGGGACATGGGACAAGGCTCTGTCTTGAAGCCTTGTGAAGCTAAACTTTGCTGGGCTTCTTCAGGGGTGGTGTGAAGGGTGTTAACGCGATAATCACTTGTGGATTTTGTCGCAAGCGCTGCCAGTTCTTCTGTAAACGTCTCACCAAATGCTTTTTTAAGCCCGGCTTGTGCCCAATCAGGACATTCTGATTGAACCGCATCGCTCATATCAGGGTGGTTAATCTCTTTACCCAGCAATCTTTTAAGTGCAGCGATTTCTTCTTTGCGCAACATATCCATGCGATTGCGCGCACCGTTACAAAGTTTTTCAAGCTGGGGAATATCAGCGTTTTCACTGAGGATCATATCAGCCAATAACATGGCACGCATGGTGGGTTCCAGCTTGATTTTTTTAAGCCACCATAACAAACGACGATAATGTAAAAGCACAGAGCGCACACGGTTTTCAAGATCGCGGCGATCACGTCTTTCAAGCGCATCTTGGAGATGGCGAAAATAACTGGAAAGGACCGCGTCCATGGGGCGGCCTGTATTGGCCATCTCATTGAGCATTTCAAGCGACAGGTTCAGCCGTGCCGCACGCCCGAGGCCATAGGCCGACTTTTGTTCTTTGTCGCTCATGATTTTCAATCCTTCAATGTCATCTGATGGGGCGCTTCATATCATGAATCCATCTAAAAGCCACGCAAAAGCGGTGAAAGACAGGCAAATGAAAGAATTTTTTGTTTACATCTTGTCTTACGGTATATCTTAATGGTAATACCACTTTTTCGCTATCTAGTTAAAGGCTTAATAACCATGCATTATTTGGGGCAAGAACATCCGCTTCGCGACACTTTGGATAAGGAGATCAATGCACGACCTTATATTCCACTGAGTATGCCTGAGCGCGTGTCCCATATTGCGCTTAAGACAGGCGAAACAGGTGGTGTGGAAGAACGCGACCATCTTGGGGCTTTATGTGAGAAATACGATGTGCCACCTCCACCCGACGGGGCAACTCATTTCATTGCCGATATGGGGCCGTTTCGCCTGCGTTGGGAACGTCATACGGAATTTTCAACATATACATTTTTTCGCTCTGAAGTCTGTGAAGAGCCGTTTTTGCACCCTGTGATCGAGTTGGTATCCAAAGACTGGTTGGCAGAAATGCCCGGCGAAGTGATCAATGCGGTCCATCTTGAGCTGGAACATAAAGATACACCACGGCGCAAGCCTTCAGAGATTTCCCGTTTATTTGGCGGACAAACCTATATTGGTTGTTCCATTGGGGGTGGGGCAGCTGAAATGTGTACGGATTTGCGTATCCAAGAAGACCGTTTTGGGCGGATTCTCATGCGTGATGTGTCTATGACCGCGCGCCAAGCCGGGCGAACAATCCAGCGGGTGTTAGAGATAGAAACATATCGCTTTATGGCCTTGCTTGGCCTGCCGTTTGCGCGCGAGGCGAGTCCAGACATTCGCCGCATTGATGACAGTCTGGCAGAAATCGCCGGTAAGATGTCTGATAAAAGCGATGAGTTTAAAGATGGGGAATTGCTTGAAGACCTTTCCACACTGGCGGCAGAAATTGAAAGTATTTCTGCTCATAACAGTTATCGTTTTGGCGCAACGCGGGCTTATTACGCCATTGTGCAACAACGCTTAAACGAGCTGCGTGAAGATCGCATGAAGGGCCTGCCGACTTTATCTGAAACCATTGAGAGACGCATGGCACCTGCCATGAAGACATGTGAATATACCGCAACCCGTCAGGATTTTTTGTCGCGTCGGGTCACCCGCGTGGCAGGTTTGTTGCGCGCGCGTGTTGAGGTGGAGCTGGAAAAGCAAAACCAAGAAGTGCTTGAAACCATGAATAAACGCGCGGGCCTTCAGCTGCGTTTGCAAGAAACCGTGGAAGGCCTTTCTGTTGTCGCCATTAGCTATTATCTAATCGGTTTGTTGGGTTATGGCTTTAAAGCGGCAAAGGCTGCGGGCCTTCCTATTAACCCTGATATTGCCGTTGGGGTCGCCGTACCTGTTGTAGCCTTTTTGATTTGGTCAGGCTTGCGAAAAGCCAAGAAGATTTTACTGAGTGGTGGGTAAGGGGATAGGCTTTTGATTTTTAAAGAAGGTTTTGCAATATCTGTGTGAATATTTATGCTAGCCTTATAAGCAATGAGGGTGGAGAAAGCACAAGTGAATCCATATGTGATTACGTGGGGCGTGAGCGATAAGCATGGCTGGGGCCTAATCGGTGTTCATCTTTCTTTGCATCTGATGAAATTAGGGCGCAATCCGTTGCTGGTAACCCCTGCTGTTGATATCTCGCGTCCTGAATATGCGGAAAAAATAATGCCACTGAACAGTAGTGTGCAGATGTTTCAAGATGCTTTTGCCAGCGCGCCAAATCAAAAAGTCATGTCCGATCAAATGGATGTGTTACATGGCACGGGCAATGATTTTATGGAAACAGAAGAAGGTCGGCGCACATGGGGCAAGCGCAACATCTGCATGACTTTTTTTGAAGAACAGCTCATGGATGAAGCCAATATGGCGCGCGCTAATCGCTTTGACGGGATTGTTACAGGTTCGACCTATAATTATGAGCTTCTAAAAAATGCAGGGCTGGACCATGTGTACTTGAGCTTTCAGGGTATTGACCCTTATGAGCTGGTCCCTAAAAAAGCCAGCGGGCGATTTGGGGATAAGTTTGTGGTGTTTAGTGGCGGCAAGCTGGAATATCGCAAAGGCCAAGACTTGGTGGTTAAGGCTTTCAAGATTTTCCATGAACGCCACCCTGATAGTTTGCTGCTGACAAACTGGGTGAACTTTTGGCCTGAGGTTGCGCGCGGGGTAAATGAAAGTTGCACGCTTGAGGTTGATCTCAATCCTGATCTTGGGCCAGATTATATGACCCAATGGGCCGTGGCAAACGGCATCCCCAGCGAGGCTTTCGTTGATTTAGGTGTGATGAAACGCGCAAGTCTGAGCCAGCTTTTTGCCGATGTGGATGTGGCGCTCTTCCCCAATCGTTGTGAAGGCGGGACAAACCTTGTGTGTAATGAAACCATGTTTTGCCGTGTGCCGACAATCTTATCAGCCAACACGGGCCATCTTGATATGATGCCTGAAGATAAGGATGTGTGTATCGCGTTGAAAAAACAAACGGCGCTGGATGAGCAAGGCGGCAAACGCATGGGCTGGATGGAAAGCGATATCGAGGAGATGGTTGAGGCGTTGGAATATGCCTATCAAAACCGTGAGGAAACCCAAAAGATGGCGCGCCGCGCAGCGAGCTTCGTTGGGCGTGAGCGCACATGGCAAGGGTTTGCTAAAGATTGTGTCGCGATTTTTGATAAGATTTGAAGGCCCTGTCATGCTGGCGCAGGCCAGTAACTAGGTATGCTCTAGAGCGTATCAGTTAAGCCAAAAGCATCCAGAATGCGCTGGGCGCCAACGGTGGCGGTTAGTTTATCTTCTGTAATGGCGTCATGAATGCCATCTAGCTGGCCCATCACTTCAGGATGGGTTTTTAAGGCTTCCATCAGGCGGTCTTCAACCATGGCCCACATCCAGCGAAACTGCTGTTCTGTGCGCTTTTCTTTAAGCTCACCTGTTGTTGATAGCTTTTCACGGTGTTCAGCCACTTTTTCCCACATCTCATCCAAATTCATGTTGGAAAGACCGGAGATGCAGACAACGGGCGGGCTCCAGTTCGGGCTTTGCGGCTTCATGATGTGAAGGGCATTTTTATATTCACGCGCGGCCATTTTAGCGCGTTTTTCATTGGGGGCATCAGACTTGTTCACCGCAATCATATCGGCAAGTTCAAGCACACCTTTTTTAATGCCTTGCAACTCATCCCCGGCACCGGGCAGCATGAGCACAAGGAAGAAGTCCACCATATCGGCAACCACGGTTTCACTTTGGCCTACGCCAACGGTTTCCACTAAAACCACGTCATAGCCTGCGGCTTCACATACAATCATGGTTTCACGCGTCATTTTGGTCACCCCGCCAAGGGTGCATGAACTGGGACTTGGGCGGATAAAGGCATTTTCTTGAATGGCAAGGTTATTCATGCGGGTTTTATCACCCAAAATAGACCCACCAGAAACCGAACTTGTCGGGTCTACCGCCAAAACAGCCACGCGCAGGCCTGCATCACACAGGTTACAGCCCAAAGCCTCAATAGTTGTAGATTTACCCACACCCGGCACGCCCGTAATGCCCACACGATGGGCCTTGCCGCTATGGGGCAGAAGCTTTAGCAAAACTTCTTGTGCCATTTTGCGATATTTAGGCGAGGTACTTTCCACCAAGGAAATGGTGCGTCCGATCATTGTGCGATCACCAGCCAAAACACCTTCAACATATTCATCCACGCTCAATTGTTTGCGGCGACGAACAGGTCCTTTTTTGACGGAGTGATTTACAATGTCGTTCATTTCTAATTCTCTTTTTTAATAACCTAAAAAAACGTCATCCCGGATAAGCGCAAGCGCCGATCCGGGATCCATGGTGAATTCTATTTGAGATGGATCCCGGATCAAGTCCGGGATGACGTGGTTTTGTTTATTTAGTCTTCGATACCGACAACTTCATTCAGCTTTTTCATCAAATCGATGGCCGCCTCAGAAATAACAGTTCCCGGTGGGAAGATGGCTTCTGCGCCGCCTTCATACAAAGCATCGAAATCTTGTGGAGGAATAACACCGCCACATACGATCAAGATGTCTTCGCGCTCAAGCTTTGCAAGCTCCCCTTTAAGCTGAGGCACCAAGGTAAGGTGACCCGCTGCCAGTGAAGAGGCACCAACGATATCAACATCGTTTTCAACGGCTTGGCGCGCTGTTTCTTCCGGTGTTTGGAAGAGAGGACCGATATCCACATCAAAACCCAAATCAGCAAAGGCTGTTGCGATGACTTTTTGACCACGGTCGTGACCATCTTGGCCCATTTTCGCAATCAAGATACGTGGACGACGACCTTCTGAGGCTTCAAATTTCTTAACGAGTTTTGTGACATCTTCGACTTTCTCGTTCATTTCACCAACCTCGTTTTTATAAACACCAGAAATCGCACGGATGGTTGCCTGATGGCGACCATATACTTTTTCAAGTGAGTCAGAAATTTCACCAACAGTGGCCTTGGCACGACCGGCTTTAATTGCCAGATCAAGCAAGTTGCCATTTTCTTCTTTGGCACATGTTGTCAGTGCTGCCAGACAGGCTTGTGTCTCGTCTTCATTACGCTCAGCGCGCAGACGGTTAAGCTTATCAATCTGTGATTTGCGCACTTCTGTGTTTTCCACTTTAAGAACGTCAATCGCTTCTTCATTTTCAAGCTGGTATTTATTCACACCCACCAAAGTTTGGCGACCGCTATCAATGCGCGCTTGTGTACGTGCTGCTGCTTCTTCAATGCGCATTTTTGGAATGCCAGCTTCAATGGCTTTTGCCATGCCGCCTTGTTCTTCAACTTCCTGAATATGCGCCCATGCTTTTTCAGCGAGGTCTTGGGTCAGTTTCTCAACATAGTAAGACCCACCCCAAGGATCGATCACATCACAAGTGCCGGATTCTTGTTGCAAGAAGATTTGCGTGTTACGTGCAATGCGGGCTGAGAAATCAGTTGGCAGGGCTAAAGCTTCATCCAATGCGTTGGTATGCAGCGATTGTGTGTGACCTTGGCTTGAGGCCATGGCTTCAATACAGGTCCGTGTCACGTTGTTAAACACGTCTTGGGCCGTTAAGGACCAACCAGATGTCTGGCTGTGTGTACGCAATGCCAAAGACTTGGTGTTTTTCGGATCAAACTGGTTGACTAGACGCGACCACAACATACGGGCTGCGCGCATTTTGGCAACTTCCATAAAGAAGTTTGTGCCGATCGCCCAGAAGAAGGACAAGCGCGGTGCAAATGCATCCACATCCAGACCTGCTTCAATACCAGAGCGGATATATTCCACACCATCAGCCAATGTGTAGGCCAGTTCCAGATCAGCCGTCGCGCCAGCTTCTTGCATGTGATAGCCGGAAATGGAGATGGAGTTATATTTCGGCATTTCACGTGATGTGAAGCCAAAGATATCGGAAATGATCTTCATAGAAGGGGTTGGTGGGTAAATATAAGTGTTACGCACCATGAATTCTTTAAGAATATCATTTTGGATGGTACCAGACAGTTTATCCGGGCTCACACCCTGTTCTTCCGCGGCTAGAACGTAAAGAGCTAGTACTGGAAGTACCGCACCGTTCATGGTCATGGAAACAGACATTTGATCAAGCGGAATGCCATCAAACAATGTGCGTGTATCATAGATGCTGTCAATGGCAACACCAGCCATGCCCACATCACCTGTTACACGCGGGTGATCTGAATCATAACCACGGTGTGTTGCCAAATCGAACGCCACAGACAGGCCTTTTTGACCCGCTGCCAAGTTGCGACGATAAAAAGCGTTGGATTCTTCAGCCGTTGAAAAACCCGCATATTGGCGGATTGTCCAAGGGCGTGTTGTATACATGGAGTTATAAGGACCACGTTTAAACGGGGCAAAACCCGGCACAGAGTCCATATGGTCCAGTGAAGAGATATCTTCAGCGCTATAAAGCGGCTTAACGTTGATGCCTTCTGGTGTTTTCCAGTTCAGGTCTTCAAGTTTATTACCTGTTTGACCTTCAATACGGCTTTTCCAGTCGGCAACGTCTTTTTCGTTGAGGCCAGCTGTGTCTAGCGCAACATTTGCAAAGTTAGGAATATTGCTCATCTACTTACACTCCCAATACTGTATGGAGGTCTTGCAATGTACCTAGTACATCGCTGCCCATGCCGACCGCTTGATCAACACCGTCAAATTCACCACGGCCTGCGAGGAAGACTTTCTTCGCACCCGCTGCTTTTAATGCGCCTGCAAAACCAGCAGCCAGTTCTTCATACTGAGCGTCTGATCCACAGATGACTGCAACTTCGCACGTTGTTTCCTTAAAGGCTGCTACAGCTTCATCAGCCGTTGCAAAACCATTGTTTTGCGTGGCTTGCACGCCGCCTGCTTCAAAGAAGTTTTTCGCAAATGAGGCACGGCCTGTATGTTTGGCAATGGCACCAATATTGGCAGAGAAGATCGTTGGCAGGTTGCCTTTAGAAGCTGCATATGAATCAGCGGCATCGCGCAGTTTCTCAAAGCCTTCAGCCAGACGGTGCGCCGGTAGCGCCTCAGCTGTTGCACTTACACCTGAAACAGCGTTTGAGCCGATCATCGCATCGCTTTTGGCGATTTTACCAATGAGGGCTGCATAGTCAGGCTCAGCACGTTCGACCGTTTCTTCCAAAATGTTCGGGAATTCAGAAACACCTGTGATCGGGTCTTTACGCTTGGCGATATTTTTAAGACGCGCATCCCATGTTTCAGCGATGGTTGCCTGGATGGAACCGTCTGTGATGACAGCCGTCATACCGCCCTTGCCTTCAATACCTTGGAAAATCTCCCAAGCTTTTGCGGCATATTGTTCAGTAAGGTTTTCAATAAACCAAGAACCACCTGCAGGATCGATCACTTTGTTCAGCGAGCTTTCTTCTTGCAAGACGATTTGGGTGTTGCGTGCAATGCGTCGGGCAAAGTCATCTGCCACACCGCAGTGATGGTCAAATGGCAAAACCGTGATGGCATCTGCACCACCAACAGCCCCTGCAAAACAGGTCGCTGTCACACGTAGCATGTTCACCCATGGGTCACGCTTGGACATAGCGCGTGCTGATGTTGCAGCGTGCAGGTTCATGGCTGCGGCATCATCTGTGCCACCAGAAGCTTTCACCACTTGCGCCCATAAGAAACGTGCAGCGCGTAGCTTGGCAATACCTGTGAAAATGTCAGAACTGTTGGCAAAGCTAAAGACGATCTGTTTTGCTGCTTCATCAACGCTTAGGCCCGCATCAGTCATGGCGCGCAGATAAGCAACACCCGTTGCCAGTGCAATCGCCAAATCCTGTGTTTCTGTAGCACCTGCACCATAATAGGCAGAGGTATCAACTTTTACAGTCGTAACATGGGGATAGGTTTTTGCTGTTTCTTTTGCCAAAGAGGCCAGATCAGAAAGGGCTTCTTCCAGTGATTGTGGTAGTGAGCCGTTTGCAGCCAAGGTGCCAAGCGGGTCAGCGTTAAACGCGCCCATGGCTTGTTCAGGCGCAATACCTTTATCAGCCCACAGGCCTTTGAGCATGTCTGCAGCGACCTTGGCTTGTCCTCCTGCTTCAAGAGAAACACCAGCCAGATCAAGAAGAACACCTTCAAGCACATCGGCGAGGTCTTCTTTAGAATAGATCATCATGCCGCCACGACCAGCAAGCTCAGGGGCGTCTGCGCCATTTTTGCCAGCGCGTGCAGCTTCATCAAATTGCAGGATCAGCGATGTGACACCGCGTTCCAAATCTTCAAGGATTTGATCATTGGCTGCAGACTTATCTGCATTGGCCTGCACTTGACGGATATCCCATCCATCAACTGCGCGACCTGCCGCCGTGTTACCACGTGTGAAAGGGGCACTGCCGGGGAAACCGGACGGGTTGCCTTCAGCATTCCAGTCGTCTTTTGTATAAAGAGGCTGAATGTCAATTCCATCATAGGTCTTAACAACCATCTTCTTTTCAAAAGGGGCACCTTTGAGAACTTTCTCCAAAGACTCTTTCCAAGCTTCTACAGAAGTCGCTGGAAATTCAGCCGCGAGGGCTAACCGTTCTTCGCTCATGATCATCCTTTGCGAGACACATCAAAAAATAAATACGCATTACAATACCGTTTTACCAAATTAATTCCCCGATGGCTATAGGGGAATATCCCGAATGCGGCATTTTTCATATAAAACTTATAAAAAGCCTCGGGAAATTACGCAAGGAGAGAATGGTTTGTAATTTTGTTACCTTATTCCTGTCGCCCTCGGGAACGCGGGGAGCTCACTTAAGGGAAATGGATTCTGGATCAGGTCCAGAATGACGATGGGGCTGGGGAGGGAGGTGAGAAAAGGCCCCTGCCTGAGCAGGGGCGCAGTTGGTTTACACAACGGTGAGGATGCTGGCGACCAGCGGGTGGCGCACGATGTCGCGGTCTTTGAGGCGCACGGTGGCGACGTCTTCTAGGGTTTCCAGTTTATCTGCGATATCTTTTAGGCCAGAAATACCGGGCAGCAGGTCGCTTTGATCGGGATCGCCTGTGAGCACCATGGTGGAATTCCATCCCAAGCGGGTGATGAGCATTTTGATCTGGGTATAGGTGCAGTTTTGCGCTTCATCAATGACCACAAAGGCATTGTTAAGGGTACGTCCGCGCATATAGCCCACTGGCGCAAGCTCAATAGTGCCATTGTTCATGAGCTGTTTGAGGCGGCGATTGCCAAGGCGGTCGGTGAGCGCATCATAAAGCGGGCGCAGGTAAGGGGCGAGTTTTTCTTCCATATCACCGGGCAGATAGCCAATGCTTTCGCCTGCCTCAACAGCAGGGCGCGATAAAACAATGCGCTCGATCTTGCCGCTATCTAAGGCCTCAACAGCTTTGGCGACGGCGAGGTAGGTTTTGCCTGTGCCAGCTGGGCCAAGGGCAACCACCATATGGCGCTCATCAATAGCTTTCATCAGTTCGGCCTGATTGTCGCTTCTGGGGCGTACATTTTTGACGTATTTCTGTTCACGCGGGGTTTCTTGATGTTGCTGGTTATGATGCCCTTTTATAGGGTCCCAAGCTTTTTTACTCATTTCCTGTTCACGTTGGTGTTCATCAAAAAACAATGCTCTGACATCTGCATCGGCTTTTGTAGATTTACGTGCGCGCTTACCCATAGACCTCTCCTATTTTAGGGGATGTGCCATAAAAAATGCCCCCACAGGGCAGTGGAGGCAGACACATCATCAAAATATTGATCAAAATATTGGTTTGAATGAAACGAAGGGTTAGAGACGAAGGCGTGAAACACATGCGCCCATCAGGCGGTGCGGTTTCAGCATTTGCAGTACCATGCAGACCGAGAAGGTGCATGTGCATCTCCTTAAATTCATGCTCTAATCTGGAAATTCTAGCTTGCGACTCGGCAATTTCCTAGTCTTTTTTTAACCTGTCAAAAAACAATAACAAATAGAGTCACTTATTCTTTCGTAGTAGAGCTCATTTAGCTGGATAAGTAAGAAAAATTGATTAAAATGAGAGCTAATGACGTTAAACACTGAAGGATCACGCTCATGAAGAAACTATTGGCTGGCTTGGCATCATTGGTGGGGGTGGCTGCTTGCGGTCAGGACGCACCTTATGGTCATGTGGAAATGTTTTCCGCCCGCGAAAGCACTCAAAGCTATTTCTTCAGTGCCACATCGCGTGGGCCTTTGTTGGTGGATGTGCGCGGTTCCTACCCCGGATTTGAAGCTGATGCGGTTAGTGGGGTGATTACAGCCGGGATGGAACGTGGCATGCAAAGCCGCCCGTTTAAAACGACCATGGATATTAGTGAGGCTGAGTCGCCTTCTTATCGGGTCTTTTGGCTGATCGCACCACCTAAGAACTTTAACACCAATCGCCTTTGTAAAGGGGAAATCCCCGAATCAGTGCCGAGCGAGAAGCCAACATTCTCAGCTGTTTTTTGTGTAGGTGATGATGTGTATCGTGATATTTCTGGCTGGGTCCATAAAGACGTCACGGCAGATTCTGAAGCATTTACCAAGTTTGTCGGTGTTGTGACACGCGCGCTCTTTAAGTAAAGCTGGGGCTCTTAACACACCGCTTGCACTCATCTGCGCCACAGTATAGGTTTGCGCCCAAATTTAATCAACATCGTGACATGGTGAAAAAGGATTTCCAATGGACGTAGTTATCGTGCCTTTATTTCAGGTGCTTTTGGCAATCTTGAATATTTACGAATTGATCGTGGTGGTCGCTGTTGTGATGACATGGTTGTTCCATTTCAACGTGATCAATTACAGCAATCAGTTTGTCCGCATTATTTGGGACCTTTGTTCAAAGCTGACTGAACCGCTGCTTTCAAGAATTCGTAATTTCTTGCCGAGCATGGGTGGAATTGATATTTCACCGATTGTTTTGCTCTTGTTGGTTTTTTTCTTACAAAATGTCGTTCATCAAATGATGTTTAAATTTGTGGGATGAGTGAAGCGCTTTTTACGCTTGTGGGGACGGATGTTCGCCTACAGATCCGCTTAACACCCAAGTCTAAAAAGAATGCAATAAATACAATAATAAACGATGCACAAGGCCAGATGGCCCTGAAAGTATCGGTCACGGCCGTACCGGAAAAAGGGAAAGCCAATGCTGCGTTGATCAAGCTTTTGTCAAAAGAGTGGAAGTTGGCGAAGTCGGATATCGAGATTAGCGCCGGAGAATTAAACCGGCATAAAACCCTGTTGCTTAAAGGGGGCGGAGTTTCCTTACAGCAACGCTTAATAGAATGGATGAAGCAGAACAATGTCTGATGCTAAAATCATTGATGGTAAGGCTTTTGCACAAAATGTGCGCGCACGTGTTGCCAAGCAGGTTCAGGACCTTAAAGATTACAACAATGTCACACCGGGGCTAGCCGTTGTGTTGGTGGGGGAAGACCCTGCCAGTCAGGTTTATGTGCGCAATAAGGTCAAGCAGACTGAAGAATGTGGCATGAAGTCGCTGGAATATCGCCGCGACCCTGATATTTCTGAACAGGAATTGCTCACACTGGTCTATGGGCTTAATGAAAACCCTGAAGTCAATGGTATTCTGGTTCAGCTCCCACTGCCTGATCATATTTCAGAAGATAAAGTGATTGCTGCCATTGCACCTGAAAAAGACGTTGATGGTTTCCATGTGATCAATACGGGCCTTTTGGCAACCGGATCAGAAGATGCCATGGTGCCTTGTACGCCGCTTGGCTGTTTGATGATGCTAAAAGATTTTTATGGCGGGGACCTTACGGGGAAACGCGCTGTTGTTGTGGGGCGTTCTAACATTGTGGGCAAACCCATGGGTGCTTTGTTGCTCAATGAAAGCTGCACGGTGACAACGGTTCATTCGCGCACACAAGATATTGAAGAAGAATGCCGCCGCGCTGATATTTTAGTGGCAGCTGTTGGTCGCCCTGAAATGATCAAGAAGGAATGGATCAAACCGGGCGCAGCTGTCATTGATGTGGGTATTAACCGCATTGAAAAAGAAGATGGCAAAACCAAGCTGGTTGGCGATGTGGCCTTTGATGAAGTCAAAGAAGTTTGTGGTGCCATCACCCCTGTACCGGGTGGCGTTGGCCCCATGACGATTGCGTGTTTGCTTGCCAATACGGTGACCGCAGCGTGTCGCCAGCATAAGATTGAAGAGCCTAAAGTCGATTAAGATTTGGCCATATCGGTTTAATAAAAAAGCGGCCTTTCTGAAAAGGGGCCGCTTTTTTTATGCTATTTCTTTTTGACCACAAGCCACAAAGCGTGGATCATACCCGGGAAGAAGAAGAACAGTGTCAGGAGCAGGTTGAGCCAGAAGTGCAAGCCAATCCCGACGGTCAAAAATGCCGCTAGTGGGGGAATGAAAATCGCAATGATGATACGGATGATGTCCATGAGAACGCCTTTTAATATTATCTTTTTCGATAAAAAGACCATACGCGCAGTCGTCTTCTCATTGCAAGTCGCTTTTGTTCTTTCATGTTGGTCTTTTGGTGTTTTCGCTGCGGAATGGAGCGAGACAACCCCGCCGATTAACCTGACGCATATTTTTAAAGGCGAGATTAACAAGCAATCACGCGCGGTTGGCTTTCATGCGCGCCCCTTTGGTAAAGACCCAGAAGGGGCGGAATTATCCGAGATTAGATCAGGGCCAAATCAATATGGGGTCTATACCGGATCGGCAGAAATTTTTGACCCTGAGGGTGAAGAATGGAAGCCGAAGAATTTTTCCTCGTTTTTTCCAGACCTCATGACGCAAAATAAGGTGGTCGAAGCCATCTTGGCAGCTTATAAAAAGGCCAAAGTGAATAAGCGTGGCAAATGGCGCGGCAGAAGTAGCTATGGCTTTTCAATTGAAGGCTGGCTTTGCCCCAAAGGCGGCACGTCCACTTGCCCAGATGGCGCTATTAACACGGCCTATCCGATCTATAAGAAAGATAAATAATGAAACTGTACCACGATGAAAATGGCGATCCCCGCGCAAGTGCGGATGGGGAATTGGCAATTTTGGCAGACTTTCTTGAAAGTGATGTTCAAGACGATAAAGAAGCCGCCATTGAGCTGCTGCAATTTTTGGAGCGCAAACGCGGTGAGCGTACCGCCAATGCCTATACGGTTGTGTTTGACGAAAAATTCGTAACCATCACCGCTCTTGAAGGTGAAGCCCAAAGCCAGCAGATCAGCCGCAATATATTTTTCCAAGCCGTTGAAGCCTGGATTGTGTTTGTCGGGGATTGAGAGAACTACTCACTTTCCACTAGGGCTTTTAGCAATTTTTCACACCAGTGTTGCGCAGGCATGGTGCGACCATCAAGTTCATGAATGGGGCGCACGCGAAACAGGCTGTTGGTAAGGAAAGCCTCATCACAATGCTGGATGATCTCTGGTGTCAGGCTTTCTTCAAAGACCGCCATGCCGATTGTTTCAGCCATGTCTAAAACCGCACTGCGCATGGTGCCGGGCAGGCAGCCATCTTCAAGCCTTGGGGTGAATAAATTATCGCCTTTGATGAAGAAGATATTACTGATGGTGCCTTCTGCAATGTGACCACTGGTATTGAGCATGAGCGCTTCATCCGCACCTTGGGCGTGGGCTTCTTCAAAAGCAAAGATATGATCGAGATAACAGAGTGATTTGATCTGTGTGCTCGGGCTAAATTCGTTTTTACGCACAGAAACGGTTTTGACCTTGGCAGCACTATAATGCTCTTGGGCTTGGCTGGCTGAAATCATCACCTCAGGTTTGACTTCCAAGGGCGGCATTAGTCCGCGCGGGCCAGACCCACGGGTAACGGTCAGGCGAACAGCCCCGCGCGCGTTAAGTAATTGCGACCCCATCAAGACTTCATGGATTGCCTCGCGGATTTCTTTATCGCTATAGGGGATTTTTAGGCCGAGATTGTTCCCGGTTTTGCGAAGCCGTGCCATATGGTCATCAAAACGCACCACATGGTCACTTTGCGCTGCCATGGTTTCAAAAAAACCATCTCCTAAGAGAAAGCCACGGTCCGTTGCGGGGATTTTTACCCCACCAAGGGGGAGGAGTTCACCATTAAACCAAGCAATCATGTGAGGACACCTGCGAGTTTGAGGAAATTTTTCAAAATATCATGGCCCTGATGGGTCAAGATGGATTCAGGATGGAACTGAACGCCCCAGATGGGCAAGTCTTTATGTTTTATCGCCATAATTTCCCCATCGGGGCTGGTGGCATTGACTTCAAGCTCACTTGAGGCTTCAATGCTCAGGGAATGATAGCGCCCGACTTGTAAAGGTGAGGCTAAGCCTTCAAACAACCCTGTTGCATCATGCTGAATGAGCGATGATTTCCCATGCATGGGGATTTTTGAGCGTCGAACAGTCCCCTTAAAGCTTTGGGCAATAACCTGATGGCCTAAACAAACTCCAAGGATGGGGGTTTTGCCGCCCAAATGCTCAACAAGTTCAAGGCAAATACCTGCTTTATCCGGCCCGCAAGGACCGGGTGAGAGGATGATGGCTTGGGGGTTAAGGGTGATGATTTCCTCAAGGGTGATCTCATCATTGCGCACGACCTTGGTATCGTAATAAAGCTCTTCAAGGTAGCGCGCGAGATTATAGACAAAACTGTCATAGTTATCGATGAGCAGGATCACGCGGTCATGTCCTTTTCAAAGGCATCAAACAGGGCTTGGGCCTTATCCAATGTTTCTTGATATTCAGCATTGGGTTGGGAGTCTGAAACAATGCCGCCGCCCACTTGGGCGCAGACCTGACCCCCTTTAAAGACAAGGGTGCGAATAACGATATTGGTATCCATAGTGCCATCCCCGCCAATATAGCCAATGGCCCCACAATAAGGCCCGCGCGCACAAGGCTCCAGCTCTGAAATAATTTCCATGGCGCGCACTTTTGGGGCACCCGTGATGGACCCACCAGGAAAAGAAGCCTTTAAAAGGTCAATACTGTCAAAACCCTCTTGAAGCTCGCCCGTCACGGTGGAGACAAGATGGTGGACCGAGGCAAAGGAATGAACCTCGCACAGTTCTGGCACATCCACGCTATGGGGTTTGCACACTTTAGAAATATCATTTCTGAGCAGGTCCACAATCATGGTGTTTTCTGCACGGTCTTTCTCGCTATTGCGCAGCTCATGGGCGTTGGCTTGGTCTGCCTTTGCCTCAAGGCTGCGTGGGCGCGTGCCTTTGATCGGGCAGGTTTCCACATGGCTGCCGTTTGTTTGTAAAAAACGCTCCGGCGAGCTGGAGGCAAGGCTAAAACCCTCAAAATTAAGATAAGCCGCAAAAGGGGCGGGGTTAATAGCGCGCAGTTTTTGATAAAGCGCATAAGGCGCAAAACCCTCAGGTAAATCGGCTGAAAAACGCTGGGTCAAATTGGCCTGAAAAATATCACCCGCGTGGATATAGTCGATGACCTTTTGAACCGAGGCCACATAGCTTTCCTTGGTGAAATCAGATGACCAGTTAAGGCAGACGCCTTTGAGGGGGGGCTCAAGTTGTGGCTGAGTTAAACGCTCAACCAGCTCTTGGGCGCGCTTAAGCCCGCTTAAAGAAAAGACCCATGCTTTGCCCTCATGGTGATCAAAAGCTGCGACACAATCATAAAGCCCAAGGGCCACATCTGGGGTGGCAAAATGGTCCTTATCTTTGCGCGGTAAGTCTTCAATCTGATGCAGCAACTCATAGCCGAAATAACCCATCAAGCCGCCTTGAAACGGGGCTAAGCCTTCATGGCTTTCAAAGGTGAAATCGCTCAGGGCTTTTTTAAGCTGGCTAAAGATGTTTTTAGAGGAGGTAAAAGTCTTGATCGGGTCAAGGCCAATATAGCTGTAGCGCCCTTGCTCACTGTCATTGCGCGAGGAATCTAAAAACACGGCAAAGGGCGTGTTTGCATGGGGCGCAAACAGCTTTGCAGGGTCTTGGTAGGCAATTTCTATGAACACAGGCTTCTTCATAAAACTTACTTACACGAATGTCACTTGGCTTGTCGAGAAGAGTCGGCTATGTAAAAGGAAAGTGTGAATACTATTTAAGGATAAACCAATGCCAAAGACTTTTCGTTGCCACCTGTTTTGGTGCGGACATGATCGCGAAGATCAGGAAAAACCATCATGTGCGCGTCGCGGCTCGCCCGATATTGGCAAGCAGCTCAAACAGGAAATGCGCGATCGCGGCCTGCGCAATGAAGTTGCGGTGACGAAATCAGGCTGTCTTGGTCAATGTAGTGTCGGGCCTGCCATGATCGTTTATCCAGAAGGCACCTGGTATAAGGTCGAAAATATGGAAGATGCACGCGAAATCCTTGATTGCCACCTTGAAAATGGCAATGTCGTGGACCGTCTGGTTATTCGCGATTAAGCAAGAATGTTGTCATGCTGGCGCAGGCCAGCATCCAGCGGCTTTTGTGGGCATTAGCTTTTACCAGAGTGACGCAAGTTTGGTGTTTTAAGCTGTCACCACCAGATCAGTTTCCATGATCTGGTCAATCACCTCATCCCATTGCGCGTCATCAAGGGGTTCGCGCAGGTCAATGACGGGGGCGTTTGCGGCTTTGATGATGATGTCGCCATCCTCAAACAGGCCGGTATGAAGAACGAGTTTTTTCATGTTAGAAGCTCACCACTCTGTCGGCTTTATTAATCAGCTCGTCTAAATTCTCACACATTACCGTATCGGGAATGCCGCTTACTGTGGCGCGTGGGATGATTTCAGCGAGTTCCAACATCTCATGGTTATCGACTTTGCCGTTGGCTGCCAGTGGGGCTTGTTTCATAAAGACGAAATCCACTGAATTATTGCGAATAGTCAGGCCAGCGGCAACGCGCATGGCCTCTTTTACATCGCGCCTAGCCAGAACAAGGATGTGTTTATTCATAGGCTGACCACCTTATCGGCTTTGGCCACAAGGCCGGAGTGATGAAACTGGCTGCCCAGATCAACCGGGCAGTCTTGGCCTGCCATATGGTCTTTCCACGCTTCTGCGCAGACCACAGCTTCCTCACAGTTTGACGCCACCAGATCACTAAAATCTTCATCGGCTAATGTCTTGACGCCATCGCCCGTGAAGAAGCAGCCCCAATCCACATCATTGCGGGCACAAGCCTCACCGAGCGGGGCGGCAATCTTGGTGGCATCGGCACTGGAAATTACAAGCAGGAGGTCCATTGTCTTTTGAATCATTTTCGGTTAGTGTGCGCCCGCCTTGATAGCATACCCCGAGCCAAAACCTAAGAGGATAAGTTATGAAAGTCGATGATTTCGACTTTGATCTGCCGCGCGAGTTGATTGCACAGCGCCCCGTCAGTCCGCGCGATGCATCCAAGTTGTTGCGCATTGATGCAGATTTAAGTGACCATATTTTTGCAGAGCTGCCTGATCACCTTAAGGAAGGTGACCTCTTGGTGTTTAACAATACCCGTGTGATCCCCGCGCGCCTTAAGGGCAAGCGCGGTGAGGCCAATGTGGAAGTGACCCTTCATAAACATGAAGGTGCAGGCACGTGGATTGCGTTTGCCAAAGGGGCTAAAAAGCTCAAACCCGGTCAAACCATTATATTTGATGCTGATTTTTCAGCCGATGTTCTGGATAAAGACGGCGGGGAAGTGACCCTTAAATTTAATCGCGCGGGCGCAGCCCTCATGGAAGCCCTAGAAGCCCATGGCGGTATGCCGCTGCCCCCTTATATCAAGCGCGAAGGCTTGGCAGATGAGCGCGATAAATCTGATTACCAAACGGTTTTTGCCAAAGAAGAAGGCGCGGTTGCCGCCCCCACCGCAGGCTTGCATTTTACCCCTGATCTTTTGCAAAAACTCAAAGATAAAGGCGTGAAATTTGCCTATGTCACCTTACATGTGGGGGCGGGGACGTTCTTGCCTGTGAAAGTCGATGATGTGGCAGATCATAAAATGCATGCAGAATTTGGCGTGGTTGATCAGGCCACATCAGATATGATTAATGACACTCACGCAGCAGGTCACCGTGTGGTGGCCGTCGGGACAACATCCCTGCGTTTGTTAGAAAGTGCGGCTCCTGAAAAAGGCCGCATGGCTGCCTTTGAAGGTGATACGGATATTTTCATCACGCCGGGTTATGAGTTTAAAATTGTGGATATGCTCACCACCAATTTCCACCTGCCGCGCTCAACCCTCTTTATGCTGGTGAGTGCTTTTGCTGGTTTTGAGCGCATGAAAAAAGCTTATTCTTACGCCATTGAACATGGCTATCGTTTTTATTCTTATGGGGACGGCTCATTGTTGAGCCGCCATGATCAGATATGACAACTGACTTTAATTTTGAACTTCTTGGCACGGATGGCACAGCGCGCCGTGGTCGTGTCCATACCGCCCATGGTGCGATTAACACACCTGCCTTTATGCCCGTTGGAACCGCAGCAACGGTGAAAGCCATGATGCCGGAGTCTGTTGCAGAGACAGGCGCTGAAATTTTGCTTGGCAACACCTATCACTTGATGTTGCGCCCGGGGGCAGAGCGTATTGAAAAGCTCGGCGGTTTGCATAAGTTTATGAATTGGGATAAGCCGATCTTGACAGATAGCGGCGGCTTTCAGGTCATGAGCTTGGCTCAGCTTCGCAAAATCACTGAAGAAGGTGTTCGCTTTCGCTCCCACATTGATGGGGCTTATTATGATCTGACACCGGAAAGCTCAACGGAAATTCAGCGCCAGCTTGATGCCGATATCACCATGTGTTTTGATGAATGTCCGGCCTTGCCTGCGTCAAAAGAACGGGTGAATGAAGCCATGCAACTGTCCATGCGCTGGGCCAAACGCTCACGCGATGCGTTTGTTGAGCGCCAAGGCTATGGTCAGTTTGGTATTGTTCAAGGCGGTACAGAAGAAGACCTTCGAAAAGAATCCGTTGAAAAGCTGGTCGATATCGGTTTTGAAGGTTACGCCATTGGCGGTTTGGCTGTGGGTGAAGGCCAAGAGTTGATGTTTCAAACATTGGATTACACAACGCCTGTTATGCCTGTTGATAAACCGCGCTACCTCATGGGCGTGGGCAAACCTGATGATTTGGTCGGCGCAGTTGCGCGTGGTGTGGATATGTTTGATTGTGTACTGCCCAGCCGTTCTGGTCGCACAGCCGAAGCATGGACGAGACGGGGCTCAGTTAATTTGCGCAATGCGCGCCATAAAGATGATCCACGCCCGCTTGATGAGCATTGCACATGCCCATGTTGTAAGAGTTATTCACGCGCCTATCTCTATCACCTGACCAAGACCAAAGAAATCTTGGGCCTCATGCTTTTGACATGGCATAATCTGCATTATTATCAAGAGCTGATGGCAGGTATGCGCACCGCTATTGAGGAAGGGACTTTTGAAAAGTTCGTTGTCGATTTCCATGCTTTGCGCGAACAAGGCGATATTGAACGGGTTTAACTGGATTCTGGATCACGTCCAGAATGACAAGTACGTACGTCATGCTGGTGAAGGCCAGCATCCAGCCAAAGGAAAGAAAAAATGTCTGATCAAACAATTTATGCAAATCTGGAACAGCTTGGTTCCACAACGCACTCCCCCACACATCCAGATGAAGCTAATCTGGAAGCGGTGAAAAACCCACATCCTGGGACTGATTATTTGGTGCGTTTTACCTGCCCTGAATTCACCTCGCTTTGCCCGGTGACAGGCCAGCCTGATTTTGCCCATATCGTGATTGATTATGTGCCAGAAGATTTACTGGTGGAAAGTAAATCCCTGAAAGTGTTCTTAACCTCTTTTAGAAATCATGGTGATTTTCATGAGGCGTGCACGGTCGGGATTGCCAAGCGTTTGGTTGAGTTGTTAAAGCCAAAATGGTTGCGCATTGGGGGCTATTGGTACCCACGTGGTGGTATTCCCATTGATGTGTTCTGGCAAACGGGCGAGGCACCAAAAGCTGTGTGGATACCGGATCAAGACGTGCCGGGTTATCGCGGTCGTGGATAAGATCAGCTATGCTTAAACTTTTTTATCTTCCCGATACGGCCTCACTCGCCCCGCATATTATCTTAAATCGTTTAGGCCAGCCGTTTGAGCTGGTGAAAATGAGCAAAGATGACGGCTCGCTCCATGAACAAGTTTATATGGAGCTCAATCCCAATCGCCGTGTTCCCATGCTGGTGGATGCGGATTTGGTGTTATTTGAATCCGCAGCGATTTGTCTGCATCTGGCGGATCAAGACCCAGATAGTGGCCTGATGGCGCCATTGGGCAGTAAGAAACGTGCACTGGCCTATAAATGGCTGGTCTTTATGACCAATTCCATTCAGGCCGATATGATGCTCTATTTCTATAAAGAGCGTTTTTCAAACAGTGCAGAGGGTGCTGAAGAAATCCGCACCATCGCCATTGAACGGGTCAGCACATTTATGAGCCGCCTTGATGATGCACTTGGGGATGGTCGCCCGTATCTTTCAGGTGGGCAGAAAACCATCGTTGAAGATTATCTTTTGATGCTGGGGCAGGAAGAAACGCTTAAATCCATGGCTCATCTTTATGCTTTGCTGTGCGTGTTAGAAGATGACCCGCATGTGAAAGCAACCTATGAGGCCGAGGGTTTACAGGCGTTGTTTAGCGCCTAAAACTCAATACAGACTTTGCCGAAATGCTGACCGCTTTCAAGATATTTAAAGGCGCTTGGCACTTCGTCAAAATTAAAGCTGCGATCAATGATCGGTTGGAGCTTATGTTCGGTAATGAAATCATTCATACGCTCAAACGCACTGCGTGAACCAACGGTGACACCTTGAATACGGATGTTGCGCATGAGAATCAGCGGTAAGGGAATGCTTGAGGTATTGGTGCCCGTTAACACGCCGATCAGGCTGATATGTCCGCCAATGCGAACGGCACGAATGGATTGTTCAAGGGTTTGCGCACCCCCAAGCTCGACAATATGATCCGCCCCTTCAGGCCAGATTTTTTTCACTTCGCTAAGCCAACTTGGGCTGTCGTAATAATTGACCGCATAATCGGCCCCCATTTCTTTGGCACGTTTGAGCTTTTTATCACTTGAAGAAGTGATCAGCACTTGTGCGCCAACCGCTTTGGCAAAAAGCAGGGCATAAAGGGCAACCCCGCCTGTGCCTTGGATCACTACACAGTCAGAGGAATTAAGTGCGGCTTGTTCAAATAAAGCACTCCATGCGGTTAGTGCGGCACAGGGCAGGCTGGCGGCTTCAATGTCACTAAGGTGATCGGGCGCCATCACACAGTTTTTTTCATCCACCACCATATATTGCGCCAAGGTCCCGTCATAAGCCCCGCCCAATGCATTAGGCAGTACATAAGGGGTTGCAGGGCCTGTGATCCAGTCTGGAAAAAAGATTGGGCAAACACGCGTGCCCACAGAAAAACGGCTTGCATCACTGGCAGCTTCAACCACATAACCCACCCCATCTGAGCATGGGATCAAAGGGGTTTTAACCGTTTTGCCATAGGCCCCGGCAACAGTAACCAAATCACGATAGTTAAGCGAAGCTGCTGCCATCTTGATCAAGACTTGTCCGCTTTGCAGTTTTGGTGTGGGAATATCCACTTGATGGAGGTTCTCTAAACCAAAGGATTTTTCGATCTGCCAGACTTTCATGAGGGCGCATTTCCAAATGTGATTAAAATCTGCCTTGATTAAAACATGTTTTACCCTAAGTTTTGAAGGATTGGTTTTTAAAATAATGTGATTGAAATGATTAAACTTGTTGGTTTGAAAAATTGTGATACATGCCGAAAAGCAAAAAAATGGCTGGAGGCAGAAGGCTTTACCTACGCATTCCATGATGTGCGCGGGGATGGTTTGAGCGCAGAGGATGTCTCAGGCTGGGCTGCAAAATTGGGCTGGGAAGCTTTGCTTAATCACCGTGGCACCACATGGCGTGGCTTATCAGAGGAACAAAAAGCAGATGTGGATGAAGCCAAGGCCATTGCCTTGATTGTGGAAAGTCCTGCCCTCATGAAGCGTCCGGTTTTTGTCTCTGGCAATGAGGTTATTCTTGGTTTTAAGCAAGATCAAATGGATGCACTTCATGCATTAAAATAGGGTGATGAAATGAGCAATATGACAGGGGCGAAATTACTGGTCGACCAGCTTGTTCTGCATGGCTCTCAAAAGATTTTTGGCGTGCCGGGTGAAAGTTATTTGAGCGTTCTGGACGCCCTTGTTGATGTTGATGCGCTTGATTTTATTACATGTCGCCAAGAAGGTGGCGCTGCCATGATGGCTGAGGCCCATGGCAAGCTTACGGGCAAGCCGGGGATTTGTATAGTAACGCGCGGTCCCGGTGCGACCAATGCCTCAGCCGGCGTGTATGTGGCCTTTCAGGATTCCACGCCCATGATCCTGTTTATCGGGCAAGTCGCGCGCCCCATGCAAGACCGTGAAGCTTTTCAGGAAATTGATTATCGGCGCATGTTTGGTCAAATGGCAAAATGGGTCGCCCAAATTGATGAGGCCGATCGCATTCCTGAATATATTGCGCGCGCTTATCAAACCGCCACATCTGGGCGGCCCGGTCCTGTGGTTTTGGCTCTCCCTGAAGATATCCTCAGTGGTCGGGCACAAAAAACCGTATCCTTAAAATCTTTTGAGCCTGCGCGCTCCGCTCCCCCAAAAGAGCATATGGCACGTTTTTCTAAAATGCTGTTTGAGGCTGAAAAGCCGCTCATGATCGTTGGCGGTGGTGGCTGGTCTAAAACGGTGCAAGGGGGTTTAAAGGCTTATTGTGAACAAGCAAACTTGCCTGTGGCAGCCTCCTTTCGCTGTCAAGATTATATAGATAATCGATCTTCTTGTTATGTGGGTCATGTGGGCATCGGTATTGATGTAAATTTAGCAAAAGCGGTTGAGGAGAGTGATCTATTGATTGTACTTGGGGCCAGATTAGGAGAGATGACAACAAGTGGTTATGACTTGTTAAAGCCACCAAAAACCCAACAAAAACTGGTCCATATTTACCCCCAAGGCGAAGAGATTGGTCGTGTCTATCAAGCTGATTTAGGTATTGTTTCAACCTCACATGATTTTGTTTTAGCCTTAGAAGAAAAGCCTCAAAGAAGATGGGCTAAGTGGTGTGAAACTTTGCGCAAAAGCTATCTCGAATTTTCAAAGCCACCGCTCAAAGAGGGAGACGACCCGCTGTGTGAGATGGTTAAATATATGCGCGCGAGATTGGATGATGAGGCGGTTTTAACAAACGGGGCAGGCAATTATTCCATTTGGGGCCATCGTTTTTTCACCTATTACCAATATGGTACACAACTCGCGCCCACAAGCGGCTCCATGGGCTATGGTTTGCCTGCAGCCCTTGCCGCCAAGTTGGAAAGCCCTGAAAGACAGGTGGTCTGTATGGCAGGTGATGGTTGTTTTATGATGACCTGTCAGGAGTTCGCAACAGCCGTACAGCATGGTGCGAATGTCATTGTTCTTGTGGTGAATAATTCCATGTTTGGCACCATTCGCATGCATCAGGAAAAACGTTTTCCCTATCGCATAAGTGGAACGAATCTACAAAATCCGGATTTTTCTGTCCTGGCAACCGCTTTTGGCGGGCTTGGACAACGTGTTGAAACAATAACTGAATTTGAGACAGCTTTTGAACGGGCCTTAGAATATTCAGGTCCGTCGTTGATTGAAAATATCGTTGATAATCAAGTGATTACACCTGCCATGCGGATTGATGATCTTCAGGGTTAGGTAAAATTACTTAAAGGGGCGTTTGATGGATTTTTAATTAAGCTCAAACGAATGCCTCTGCTGTCCTTAAGCTATTGATTTTCGTAATATCTCCCCTAATTCTATCGTATCTTTAAAGATAGGCAATTATGTCGTCTGGAGGGTGCGATCTCCATGACGAAACACATGGAGACTTACGATGGCAGAAGACGAAGGCAACAAACCTGAATCAGAAGAAGGTTCTGACAAGGGGCCAAAGGTTGAAACCGGCAATGAAGAAGATGCGGTCATTCTTGATGAGATGACCTCCCTGCAAGATACTGAGGAAACAAACCTCGGTGGTCAGATGCAGGGTAAGGAAAATGCCGATGGCGGGGCTCAATATCAAGAAGATATGAGCTATATGGCCTCTGTCCACCAAGGTGGTTTTTCTACTGAACAGGACATTATCGACGGTATTGTTCCTGAAGAAGATATTTCTTTTGATAATGAAGAAGAAATTCGCGCTGAGGATGAAGAAAGCGAGCGTGACCAAGGTCGTGTCGAATTTGATAGCCGTGAGCGTGAAGGCAGTGTCGAAGACGAAGAATCCTTGCTCGATATCGACCCCGATGAAGTTATCGACGAAGAAGTTGTAGAAATTGAAGAAGATGAAGCAGCCGCACCTGCTTTGGCTGATGCTGATCCAAATGCCATCGATGGATCCGTTGACACCCTCGACATAATTCCAAGAGAAGAAGAAGCTGAAGAAGAGGAAGAAGAAGAAGAGGAAGAAGAGGAAGAAGAAGAGGAAGAAGAAGAGGAAGAAGTTATCGTTGAAACCGATGATGATGACCCCATCATTGATAAGAGTTTCTTCCCGGATAGCGATAAGGATTATGACCCGGAAACGGGTGAGGTTCTCATTTCTGAACAGTCCATCATCAATAACGTGACGGAAGAAAGTGGTTTCTCCATTTCCATTGATGCCTCTTACCTCAAAGCCCGTCCGGCAACGGATGAGGAAGGTAATTTCCTTTATGATGATGAAACTGGGGCGCAGATTTATCTGGAACCGGTTTTAGAATTGGTTGACCCCAATGCGGTTTCCCCTAATCGGGAATGGCGTATTAAAACAGGGATCAGCGAAGAAGATAGTAATGTGGAAGTGACCATTACGGTCACCGATAGTGAGGGGAATTCCGCCTCTGTCTCCCAATCTTACGGTTTTGATGCGGACAACACGTTGGTCAATGACCAGGCGCTCACCGACCATAATACCAATGTTACCATCGATATTTTTGATAATGATGATATTCGCGATACGGTTTGGACAGATGATGTGGAAAGCCAAATTTCCCTCTCTGAGCCCAATAATGGTAGCGTTGAGTTGGTCTATGATGACCAAGGCAATCTTGTCTTTGATGATAATGGCAATCCAAAAGTCATTTATAATCCAGATGATGATTTCTCCGGCACAGATACCTTCACCTATACGGTCACAGAAAATGTCCATAATGAGTTAAATACACCTCAACCAGCCTTGATCAACCTTGATGAATTGGTTAATGGCGGCGTTGAGTCCAATATCACACTGGGTGCTTCTGAAGATGGCTCTTTTGAGATGGTGGATGGGCAGATTGTCTTTACCAAAAATGATAATTTCGATGGTAAAGAGACCGAGCTGACCTATACAGTCACCGATAGTGACGGTGTCACAACCACTTATACCGAAACCGTTAATGTGGATGATGAGCCAGAAAGCTATACAGCCACCGTAACGGTCATTGTGGACCCAGATGGTATCCCTGTTGTGGGTGATGTTACGCTTGATCCGGGTGTGGAATATCAGAGCTATACACTAAGCAAAGAAGACTTGCTTGCCAACACAACTGATGTTGATACGGCGCTCGCTGACCTAGATGTAAGTGCTGTTTCTGGTGGTGAGAATCTTGATATTACAGATAATGGCGATGGCACATGGACCATTGTGTCCTCAGAAGAAGGCATAGAAGAAATTTCCTTCACCGTTACGGATGGTGAACATGAAGTCTCTCATACGGCTGAGATTAACTTTGCGGATGTGGATAACACACTTAGT